>DASUBC010000342.1:0-7639 GCA_035763465.1 Thermomicrobiales bacterium | reverse complement strand
AACGCGGACGATCAGAAGCCGTTGGTGCGCCGCGCCACGCTTGCCGATCTTGAAGCGCTGGTCGCCCTGCGTCTGGCGCTCTTTTGCGATCTAGGTGAAGCCGCTTCACTGGCGGAAGCGAACGCGCTGGCCGGCGCGGTGCGCGACTATATCGTCCAGGAACTGCCGGCCGAGCGCTTCTGCGCCTGGGTCGCGGAAGTCCCTGATTCGGGTGAGCTGGTCGCCTGTGGTGGGCTGATCTTTGTGCAGAAGCCGCCTGTGCCGTCCAATCCTTCCGGGCGCGAGGGCTACATTATGAATATGTATACGCGGCCGTGCTGGCGCGGCCAGGGGTTGGCTGGCGAGATTGTCGCGGGATTGTGCGCGTTCGCGCGCGAGCGCGACGTCACCTGGGTGCGTCTGAATGCCAGCGCGGCCGGCCGGCCGGTCTATGAGCGCGCCGGCTTTGTGCCAATCACGACGGAAATGGTTGCGCGCTGGTAGGGCGCGCGAGGGTAGTGAAGTGGAGGAGCGATGCAACCTGACAAGGTGTATCACGCGGTGCTTCTGGAGTTCCGTCCCAGCGACCCCATCGGCGTCAGCAATACCGTCGTCGAGTTGTTGCCCCGCCGCCGCCGCGAAGCCTACGCGCGTGCATTACAGGATGTGCCGGAGCCGGTCGAGCGTGCGAGCGACAAGCTGATCTACAACGGCCGCGAGGAGGCAGCGCAGGCGGCGGTGATTCTCCGCGCGGTGGCCGACCGGGTCTCGATTCAGCAGGTGCAGCGCCGCAACGACATGGAGACGGAGAGTGTCTACGGCCTGGCCGGCTGGCTGATGCCGAGCGGTCATCAGTATGTCCCGATTTCGGTGCGGGAAACGGCCTGACACGACAACACGGCGGTACGCCCGGCAGGAGGAATGATGCAGGCGCAGTCAGCAGACAGTGAATTGCTGGCCGTGGTTTACGCCTTCGAGGTCTACCAGAACGGCGAGCGCCGGTTGGTCGCACAGGGCGACGCCCCGGCCAGTACAGCCGGCTATCTGCAATCGCAGCTGGGCGGGGTGCCGAAACGCACCCTGGTAGACAGCGGACCCGGCCTGCTGGTCTACAACAATTACCAGTCCGCCCGGCAGGCCGCGCAAACGATCGTGCGCCTCGCGGCGCGCGTCGAACTGCGCGAAGTCGTCGCCGCCAGCGCGGACGCCGTCGCCGACTATACCGCCGCCACCGGCCATCGCTACGCCGCGAAGCCCGGCGGCCTGGCGGAAATCGTCAAAGACTAGCGCGGAAAGTGGAACGCCGAGGACGCGGAGGGCGCAGAGACCGCAGAGAGAGAACGAAATTAACCGCAGAGATCGCAGAGACCGCAGAGAAGGACGAGAGAAAGACGATTGAAGGATCCCTCTCCCTTGTTCTCTGTTCTCTGTGCCCTCCGTGATCTCCGTGGCAAAATCCGTTTCCTCTCGGCGGTCTCTGCGATCTCTGCGGTTAATTTCGTTCCTTGACGCCGCCGTGGCTCGCTGCCAAACTTGGCGGTTGAGGGCGAGGCGCAGCTGGGAGAGGCTGAGGCGGTGGTGGTAGTTCAGCGCACCGGGTATCGGGTGGGACAATTCGGCCGCGCGCTCGCGCCCTGGGTGCCGGAACGCGACCTGGCGCTGGCGGCGGCGCTGTTGACGCCCACGCAGTTGGCGGCCTTCCAGCGGCTGCCGGCTGCCGACCAGCGGCACGCGGCGCGGGTCGCGCGCGCGTTGCTGGCGGCCGACACGTGCGACCCCGACCTGCTCGTCGCGGCGCTGCTGCACGACCTGGGGAAAGTGGCGGAGGCGGGTCGCGGACGGGTGTGGCTGCCGCACCGGGTGGCGAACGTGCTGCTCGCGCGCTGGTGGCCTGCAGCCTGGCGCTGGCTCAGCGACCGGCCGCGTTCAGGACCGGCGCTGGGCTGCTATTTACTCCGCCATCATGCTGCGCTCGGCGCGGCGTGGGCCGCGCGCCTGGGCGTGTCGTCGCGCGCGTGCCAGCTGATCGCCGCCCACCAGGCAGGCACGGTGGCGCCCGACTTGCTGCCGGCGCTGGCCCAGCTCCGCCAGGTGGACGACCGCTCATGAGCGTTACGCACCCCGCACTCAGCACCTCGCACTCCGCATTCGTCTACCAGTGCCGGTTGCCAGGATTCGAAGGCCCGCTCGATGTGCTCTTGCGCCTGATCGAGCGGCAGGAACTCGACATCACCGCGATCTCGCTGGCGACCGTGGCGGACCAGTTCGTCGCCTACCTGGACGGATTGCCCGATCGCGATCCGGCCATGCTGGCCGAGTTCGCCGCCGTCGCCTCGCGCCTGCTCGTCTTGAAGACGCGCGTGCTCTTTCCGCGCCCGCCCGAACCTGCGGGTCGCGCTGGCGACGACGAGGTGGACGAGGACGAGCTGGTGCGGCAGCTGCGCGAGTATCGCCAGATCAAAGCGGCGGCGGAAAGCCTGCTGGCGCGCGACCGGCAGGGCGAGCGGACCTTCGCGCCGCTCGGTGTGCCACAAGCGGGCGTGGATACCGCCATGCCGGAGATTACGCTCGCGTCCGCGCGCCCGGCCGACCTGCTGCGCGCCGTGCAGCGGCGGCTGGCCCGCCAACCGGCCGCGCCGCGCGTGCTGACTCTGGCGCCGCGCATCAGCGTGGGCGAGATGGCCGCGCGTGTGCTCGAACGCCTGCACGGCGCGCCCGGCAGCGCCGTGTATTTCAGCCATCTGGTCGCGGGCCTGACGTCGCGCGTGGACGTCGTAACGACCTTTATGGCGGTGCTCGAACTCGTGCGTCGCCGGCGTGTCGAGGCCGCGCAGGAGGATCTCTTCGGGGAAATTGTCGTCCTGCCGCCGCGTGAACCGGGATCGGACCCGGAGCCGGCGCTGGCAGGCAGCGTGGCGGTGGCCGATGACTGACGCCGGCCACTCACTGCCGCTGCCAGATATGCCACCCGCCGAAGGCTTGCCGCTGCCGGCGTTGTGCGAGGCGCTGCTATTCGTCGCCGCCGCGCCGCTCACGGTGGCCGAACTGGCGCAAGCCTGCGAAGCGCCGCCCGACGATGTGGCCGCAGCTCTCGAAGAACTGGCCGGCGATCTGGAGCGCGCTGCGCGCGGCCTGCGCGTGCAGCGGCATGACGAGCGGTATGCGCTGGTCAGCGCGCCGCCGGCGGGCCGCGCAGTCGCGCGCCTGCTCGGACTCAGCCGCACCGAGCGGCTCTCCGCCGCCGCGCTGGAGACACTGGCGATCGTGGCCTACCGCGGGCCGGTGACGCGCGGCGAGATCGAAGCGATTCGCGGCGTGGATAGCAGCGGCGTACTGCAAACGTTGCAGGCACGGGAGATGGTCGAGACAGTGGGGCGGCGTCCCACGGTTGGCTCGCCGCTCGAATATGCGGTCACGCCCGCGTTCCTGCGTCATTTCGGCCTGACCAGCCTCGGCGAACTCCCGCCATTGGGCGATGTCAACGGCCGCGCGGTCGAAGAGACCTGGGACGAGCGTCTGCACGACGCCGCGCGCCAGGCCGCTGACGCAAGCACACCGCCCGAATAAGGTGCTGGGCCAGTCACGACCGTCGCGATCAGTGCCCACTCGCGATGAGCCATGCGGTGTGGGCATGGCCGCCTACCCTGCTGTTGGCCCTGTCTGGTGAATGTCTCGGAAGGCGATATCCTCCCCAGAAACGAAAGCAGCACACGCGCGTATACAGAGCATGGACTGACCCGTGCGGCCGTCGTGGGGGAGGGACGGTGGGTGGGAGGGAACGCTGGGTTTGTGTTGGTGATGTATCTGATACTGCTGGCCGTGGGCGGTCTTGCCGGCCTCGGCCTGGTTGTGTTTGGCGCGGTGGAGAATAGCTTGCCCCTGGCGACGGCAGCCGCGGGCGTCACCTGTCTGGGCGGCGCTGGCACACTGGCGTTGCGGCTCTTTGGGTTTTCGCCGGGGTTGAGTCTGCCGGTCGCGCTCCTCTTTGCGGCGCTCAGCGCGGCGCTGTTCTACTTCCTGGCGCGGTCGGCCCAGGTATCAACGGTGCGTCGTCAGGCATTGAGCGATCTTATTGGCGGCCTGGCCTCGGTAATCGCGCCGATCGAGCCGGATCACGCTGGCGCCATCGCAACCAATGGCGCTCAAGCGTCGTTGACGTTGCCGGCCGTCTCGCGCGATGGTGTTCCCTTGCCGGTCGGCACGCGGGTTATCGTGACCGCGCTCAGCACGAATATCAGCGGCGCGACCGCTGAAGTCACGCCGCTGCCCGAACCCGGCGCCGCGCCCGGCGAACAACCCGCTGCCGGCAAATAACCCTCAGCCTTGACCAACAAGTCTAGGTGGTGGCTTGCTGGCGACAGCCCCAAGTGCAATCCATCTGGCCGCGCAACTGGAGTTGCCGCTACGCGAGCGCAATCGCCTGCTCCAGACGTCAGCACGGCGGCGGTGCTGCGTACACGCGCGACACGCGCCGGCTGAGTTGCCCGTACGCCTGACGTTCAGCCACATCGCTGGCAGTTAGGCCGCGTCCGATGATAGGTCGCTGACCGCATCATCACGCACCTGATCGGCCGGTGTGCTGGCGAGCGCGCTGGTGAAGAAGTGATCGAGGCGGGTGGCGTATTCGTCGAGGTGGAGCGCGAAGGTCGCAGCGTGCCCATCGCCCGGCACGAGCCACAGCTCTTTCGGCGCGCGGGCTGCGGCGTAGAGCCGGTGAGCATGAGCGACCGGCACGAACTGATCGTCCGCGCCGTGAATGATCAGCAAGGGACGCGGCGCGAGCGCCGCGATCACGTCAACCGGGCGATTCTCGTGAATCCGTGCATGGGTCAGCAACTCGCAAAAGCGGATGGAGAGCAGGCCGAAGGGAAACGCCGGCAGGTGATAGACGGCCCGGATGCCTGCGCAGGCGATATCCGTGAGCGTCGCGAAGCTGCTGTCGGCGACGACAGCGCCGATCCGCTCGTCGCGGGCGGCGGCTAAAATCGCCGCCGCCGCGCCCATCGAAATGCCGGCGACGCCGATCGGCAGGCCGGCGAGATCGGGACGATAATGGAGATAGTCAATGGCGGCGGTGATGTCATTGGCTTCGCGGTAGCCGACGGTCGAGCGTACGCCATCACTGGCGCCATGCGCGCGAAAGTCGAAGAGGAGCACGGCGAAATCGCGCGCCACGAGCGCGCGGGCCAGGTCGAGCAGCTCGCTGCGGTGCATCGCGAAGCCGTGTGCGACGACCAGCATGGCGCGTGGGACGGCTGGTGTTAGACACCAGCCGCACAGGCGCAAGCCATCGGTTGTCGCAAAGCACACTTCCTCGACGGTCCGGTCAACATCGCGCGCGGGCACGGTACGGAGACGGCGCGGGCGGGTGATGATGTGCGCCAGCGTGGCCGTGCCGCCGAGCGTCAGCATCGCCGCGCCGATCGCCAGCGCGCCCGCGCCAATGAGCGTTCGCTGGAGCCAGCTGACCGATTCCACCGCCGCGTCTTGCACCGTTCCTACTGCCTGCCTCGCCGTCGCCATGTCGCGCTCGATCCTCCCCTATGCTCAGATATGCTGGCTGCCAGAAAGCCGGCGTGCCGTATCCGACAACGCCAGGCGAATTTGCCACCAGCATCTGTTTCGCATAACCCGTGCCGGTAGTGCGAGTAGGGAGTAGGAAGTGGCGCCGGTGTGGGTTACCGCCGACTAAAGTCGGCGCTACATGGCCTGCGGCCACAAAGTCCCTTGCGAGGGACTGGGGCTGATCAACCGGAACATCGCTAACCAGCCTTGGCCTCGCAGTGAACCCAGTCCGCATAAGCGGACTTTGTGGCCGCAGCCAGCTAGCCTCGGTTTTCAATCCGGGGCACACCTCAGCAGCACCGCACCTGGCCGCGCCACACGCGCCTGCTCACGCGAAATCGTAGTCGAGCGTCACGTTGCCTGCCGGGCCATGCTGGGCACCGAGATTGCCCGTGCCGCGCAGCCCGCGCAGATCACCGGCGCCGGAGCCATCTACCACGGTGAAGACGCCCTGCGCCTCGCCGTCCGCGTAGACCCCCTTGTGTTCGAGCACGAACGACCCCGCTCGACCTCCCAGCTGGCCGGTGATGCGCTCTAGACCGATGAAACTCACCGACGCTGCACCATAATACATCAGGTATTCCAGCGTGCTTTCCCCCACAATATCGCCGCTGTAGGTCGCGGTCACGCTGGCGTGGACGAGCTTCGTGCCGTCCTCGGCCTCGTGGTACGGCTGCTCGTCCCAGGTCTTGATCTCGAAGTTGCACGTCGCGTGGGTGCTCATGCTTGCTGTCTCCTGATTCATACGCCCGGCCACAATCTTGCCCAGCGGGCTGGAAGGAATTGTCGCCGATCGTCAATGCAGAGGATTGTAAAAACGCGACAGGGAGACAGAAACCGCCAAGACGCCAAGAGGCTATTTCAAAAGGGCGACCGCGACGCGTTGCGCAGGCGTACGGTCCGCTGCCCATGGTCCCCGCTAGGGCTGGCCGGGCGGGGCGACCCAGCCGAGGGAGCGGAAGACCATGAAGGCGGCTGTCGCATCCGGCCGCTCGCCCCAGGCGCGCAACTCCTCCGCGACCGCTTCGACCGTCGCCGCGTCTGCGAACCCCGCCTGCACGATCGTTGGGGCGAACGAGCGCAGCTGCTCCGCGAAGATGCGCGCGTGTTCCTGCACGCCCTCCGGCGTGCCGAACTCACGGACGCCCACGCGGCACTCGGCGCGCGCGAAGCCCGCCGCCAGCAGCAGGCGGCGCTGGTGCCGCGCATAGCCGGCGTCCCCGCCATTGTGCGCGTAGACCTGGAGGCGCCAGGCGCGCAGCAGGTCGAGCAGCGGCGTCGCCGGCTCGATCAACCAGGTGCTCCAGTCCGGGTCGGTGACGGCCGCGAGGCCGCCCGGCCGCAGGACGCGCCGGAACTCCCGCAGCGCCCGGACCGGCTCGCCCAGGTGCTGCAGCAGCGCGTTGGCGTTGACCGCGTCGAAGGCGGCGTCGGGGAAGGGCAGGGCATAGGCGTCGGCCGCCTCGAAGCGGACGTTGCCCACCCCCCGCTCGGCCGCCAGGGCGCGCGCCCGCTCCACCTGGACGGGGGCGATGTCGACGCCGACCGCCTCGCCCGGCGCGATGGCTGCGGCGAGGTCGAGGGTGATGGAGCCCGGCCCGCAGCCGACGTCGAGCAGGCGCATCCCGGGGCGCAGGTGCGGCAGGAGGTGGGCGGCGGCGCCGGCCGCGCTCCGGGCCGCCATCAGCCGGTGCATGTCCTGGTTGTAGCCCATGCTGTAGCCACCGGCGGGCGGGTCGGGATCGCGCATGGCCTCTCTCCCTCGTCGCGATGCCGCAGCGCGGCCCACGCTGGCCCAGCGCCGCAGTGGCGAGCCAGCTCTCGCAGTGTACCCCGCTGGCCCACGTCGTGAAAGAAGCGGCATTCCCGGGAAGCCGTTTCAACACGGTGGATTCGGTATACTACGGAGTGCGCCCGGCGGTCGCCCGGGATGGTCGTCGGTTTGCGCTTCGTCGTGCCCTAGTCCGACGGCCCGCCACGCGGGAGGTGCCTGATGCGCGCGTTGTTCACGACCCAGCCGGGCTCCGGCATGTTCCGCCCGCTCGTCCCCTTCGCGCGCGCGCTTGCCGGGGCGGGCCACGCGGTGGCCGTCGCC
>DASUBC010000341.1:0-2385 GCA_035763465.1 Thermomicrobiales bacterium | reverse complement strand
GCTCACGGGACATGCGCGTTCCGTTGTCCGTGGCCGCGTGCTGCGGCGGCTCACCCGCTGGCAGGTGCTCGCCGTCTCACCCCGGCGGATTGGCGGAGCGGCTCGCGGCTCGGCAGGGGCGGCGTTTGCCCTCGGCAGCGTCGGCGCGCGCCTCTGCCGTGCCCAGCAGCAGGCCGTCACCGGCGTCCGCCCGCGCGTCCGGCTGCCCGGAATACCAACTGAGCGCACCATCCGCCATACGCTGGCGGTGAGTGAGCTCTACGTCAGCCTGGTCGAGCAGGCGCGGCGGCAGGGGGCCAGCGTGGTCAGCTTTCAGGCGGAGCCAGCCTCCTGGTGGCCGAACGGCCTGGGCGGCTTTGTCAAACCGGATGCCTATACCCTGCTGACCCGAGAGACCGTCCGCGATCACTGGTGGATCGAAGTTGATCTAGCGACCGAGAGTCTGCCGACGGTGCGGCGAAAGCTGGAGACATACCTGGATTTCGTACACCGGGGGCAGCTTGGGCCGAACGGCGTCGTACCACGGGTGTTGGTCAGCACCATCACGAACCTGCACCGGAACGACATCCTGAGCGTGGTCCGACGACTGCCTGCGCCAGCCAGCGCGCTCTTTCTGGTGGTGACGCAGGACGAAGCAGCGGGACGTATCCTCCAGAGCTTGCGCGACGAGTCTGAGCTGTCAGACACGTCCACACGATCCCCCTTACCGGTATGATCGATCAATGAAAGGAATGATCCCGATGACAACACAACTTCAACCCGAACCGCCAGTGCTAGTGACGGTCGAAGAAGCGGCCCGGCGGCTGAGCATTGGCCGCACTGCCACGTATATGCTAGTGCTCAAAGGTGAGCTGCAGAGCGTGAAGATCGGCCGGACGCGGCGGGTGGTCGTCGCGTCGATCGACGACTACGTGAGCAAGCTGCTCCAGCAGACGCATCGCTAGACGACGCCATTATTGTCCACTGTTGTCTCCCCTGCTGGCCGCAGCGGGGTGCACATCCGAGGAGGCTCGACCATGGCAGGCCGACGCGGCAACGGCGAAGGCACGATTCGCAAGCGGACGGATGGGCGGTGGGAGGCGCGCCTCAGCCTGCCTGATGGCACGAGCAAGGCGTTCTACGCCAAGACGCGGGCCGAGGTGGCCGAGCGCCTGGCGCAGGCGCGCCACGACCAGCGCCAGGGCGTGCCGCCGACGAGCGGGCGGCAGAGTGTCGGCCAGTACCTGACGAGCTGGTACGAGACGGTGCAGCCGCAGGTCCGGCCGAGTACCTACCGCCGCTACGGCGACTACACTCGCCACCTGAAGGCCGGGCTGGGGCGACAGCCGCTCACCCAGCTCAACCCGCAGCAGGTGCAGCAGTTCTACGCGAAGAAGATGGCTGACGGGCTGTCACCGACCACCGTCTACAACATCCATGGCATGCTGCACCGGGCGCTCGACGACGCCCTGCGCATGGGGCTGCTCAGCCGCAACGTGACGGAGTTGGTGCGCCCGCCGCGCAAGGCGACGCGCGAGATGCAGACCCTCTCGCCCGAGGAGGTCCGCTGCTTCCTGAGCGTCGTCCGGGGTGACCGCTTCGAGGCGCTGTACGTGCTGGCGCTCAGTACCGGCATGCGCGAGGGTGAGCTGCTCGGCCTGCGCTGGCAGGACCTCGATCTGGACCGGGCGGTGCTGCGGGTGCGGCTCAACGTGGCCGAAACGGCGACCCGTTATGTGCTGGCCGAGGTCAAGACCGCCTACTCCCGGCGCAGCATCGGCCTCATTCCGGCGGCGGTGGAGGCGCTGCGGCAGCACCAGGAGCGCCAACAAGCGCAGCGCCAGCGCTTGGGCGACGCCTACGACGCCAGCCTCGATCTGGTCTTCCCGAACCGCACCGGCGGCGTCATGATTCCCGACAACCTGGCCAAGCGCTCCTTTAAGCAGCACCTGGAGGCGGCGGGCCTGCCGCGCAGCATCCGGCTGCACGACTTCCGCCACACGGCGGCCACGCTGCTGCTGGGCGCGGGCGTCAACGTCAAGGTCGTCAGCGAGATGCTGGGCCACGCCGATGTTGGCATTACGCTGCGGGTCTACGCCCATGTCCTGCCGCACATGCAGCAGAGCGCCATGACCGCCATGGCGGGGCTGATCGGGGAGAGCCCGGCGCTGCCTCCGGGCGAGTGATCGCCACACAATTGTGGTCAAAATTGTGGTCAACCGCGCCAAAGCGAAAGCCCAGACCTGAACTGGTCTGGGCTTTTCTGGTGGAGATGGGGGAGAGTCGAACTCCCCGTCCAAACAGGAGACTGAAACGATGTGCTACAGGCATAGTCGGTGGTTTGATCACACGAGCGGAACCCCCGCCGACAGGGTTTCTGCTCGCCTGCCCGCTAGCTCTTAGTAA
>DASUBC010000340.1:0-3483 GCA_035763465.1 Thermomicrobiales bacterium | reverse complement strand
ACCCGCTGTGGTGGTCGAGCCGGGTGGCGAAGACGAGGTCGCGGCGCTCCTGGCGTTCGCCGACCGCGAAGGGTTGAAGGTGCTGGTCCGTGGCGGCGGCACGCAGCTGGGGCTGGGGTTCCCGCCGTCCGGCGGCGATATGCTACTCAGTACAGCGCGGCTCAATAGAGTGGTCGAGCATACGCCGGGCGATCTGACGGTGACGGTCGAGGCGGGCGTGCCGCTGGTCGCGTTGCAGGAGACGCTTGGAAAGGCGGGGCAGTGGCTCGCGCTCGATCCCGCGCTGCCGGCCGGGGCGACGATTGGCGGTATTGTGGCGACAGCGGCGAGCGGGCCACGCCGGCTGCGTTACGGCGGCGTGCGCGACCAGATTATCGGCGTGCGCGTCGTGCGCCCCGATGGCACGATCGCCAAGGGCGGCGGCAAGGTCGTCAAGAATGTCGCCGGCTTCGACCTGCCGAAACTCTTCACCGGTTCGCTCGGCACGCTCGGCGTCATTGTCGCGGCAACCTTCCGGCTCTATCCCGTGCCCGCCGGCGCCAGCACCGCCGTGCTCACCGCGCCCGACCCCGCGCCGCTCTGCGAACTGGCCGTGCGGACGATCGCGACGACGCTGGCCCCGTCGGCGGTGTCCATCACCGGCGCGGCGGCTGGCGAACCCTGCGCACTGGCGATTCGCTTTGAGGGCGACGAGGCCGCCTGCGCCGACCGTGCACGCGAGTTGCTGGCACAGGCCGGTTTTCCCGCCGCTGCGGGACGTATCCTGGCTGGTGCTGACGATGCGACCTACTGGGATACCATTGGGCAGGGACCAACAATAACCGCGAGTGGCGCGGTGCTCCGCCTGAAAGTCAGCCTGCTGCCCACCAATATTGCTGACTGGCTGGCGCAGCTGCAAGCCCTGGCGGCGCAACACGACGTGGCGGTCGCCTGGCGGCTTGACGCGGGTCATGGCCTCGGTGACCTGTGCTTGAGTGGCGCTGCTCCCGCCTTGCGCGACACGGTCGCCGAACTGCGCTCGCTGGCGCTGGCCCGCCAGGGCAGCCTGGTTGTCACCGCCGCGCCGCCTGACCTAGCCCACGCGCTCGATCCGTGGGGACCAACGCCGGCCCTGGCGCTGATGCGCCGCGTCAAAGAGCAATTCGACCCGCACGCCACGCTTAATCCGGGGCGGTTCGTGGGTGGAATCTAACTGACCGCTGATGCCGCGAGGGAAGATGGGAAGTACAGACATTGTCACGCACGATGGCGTGATGCCCGCCTTTGACGAGCATCACGCGCCCGACCCCGAACTGATCGCCGATTGTGTCCATTGCGGCTTTTGCCTGCCGACCTGCCCAACCTACCTCCTCTGGAACGAGGAGATGGATTCCCCGCGTGGCCGCATTTACCTGATGAAGATGGCCTCCAATGGTGAGATCGGCCTGACGGACGAGTTCACCCTGCACATGGACCGCTGTCTCGGCTGCATGGCCTGTGTCACTGCCTGTCCCTCCGGCGTGCAGTACAACAAACTGATCGAAATGACCCGCGCCCAGGTCGAGCGGCGCTACGACCGCACGCCGGGCGACCGCGCGTTCCGCTCCCTCCTCTTCGCCCTCTTCCCGCATCCCGAACGGCTACGCGCCACGCTGCCCTTCCTCTGGCTCTACCAGCGGAGCGGCGCACGGGCGTTGGTGCGCTCGCCGCTGGCCGCGAAACTCATCCCCGAGCGGCTGCGCGGCATGGAGGCGGTCCTGCCGCCGGTGAGCAAGGAGACCTTGACGGCGCGCTCCGCGCCCTTCACGCCCGCGCAGGGCACGGCGCGGCGGCGCGTTGGCCTGCTCGCCGGCTGCGTGCAGCGTGTCTTCTTCGACCCGGTCAACGCCGCGACGATTCGTGTGCTGGCCGCCGAGGGCTGCGACGTCGTCGTGCCGGAAGATCAGGGCTGCTGCGGCGCGCTCAATTTCCACGCCGGCCGTGAGTCAGGCGGCCTGGAACGCGCCCGCCGCCTGATTGACGCCTTCGAGCGGGCGAACGTTGATACCGTCGTCGTCAACGCAGCGGGTTGCGGCTCGACCTTGAAGGAATACGACTACCTCCTGCGCGATGACCCGGCCTACGCCGAGCGCGCCCGCCGCTTCTCCGAGCAGGTGCGCGACATCTCCGAACTGCTGGCCGAATTGGAGCCGGTCGCGCCGCGCTCACCTGTGCCGCTGCGCGTCGCCTATCACGACGCCTGCCACCTGGGCCACGCGCAGGCCGTGCGCCAGCAGCCGCGCGCGGTGCTGCGCGCCATCCCCGGCCTGGAATTGTTCGACATTCCCGAAGCCGATATCTGCTGCGGCAGCGCCGGTATCTACAATCTGGTCGAACCCGGCCCCGCCAGCGAGCTTGGCGAGCGCAAGGCGCGCAACATTCTGTCCACCGCGCCGGAAGTCATCGCGACGGCGAACCCCGGCTGCCTCTTGCAGATCAACGCCGCGCTCGCGCGCCTCGGTGCCGCCATCCCGACCGTGCATCCGGTCGAGCTCGTGGACGCCTCGATACGTGGTGTGCTGCCGACGGCATGGCTGGCGCGTGTCGGAGGTAGCAGCGAGATTTGGTAGCCCTTTGGGCGGCGGCCGGCGGTTGAAACCGCGCCTGAAGGCGTGCGCGCCACGAAACCCGCCTACGCGGGTTAGGAACGCTCTCAACCTTGGTGGCCTGCTGCAACGGCTAGCAGCAATTCCTAGTCCCCGAAGGGGGACTTCGTGGCCCCCGCAGGGGCCTTCAGGCGTGATTTCAACCGCCGGCCAGCTATACGAGGAGCAGAGACTTGTGGCGACGCAGACACTGAATTTCCGTGAGCGCGTGAGTGCAAAGCAGGGCTTTTCCGGTCCGGATATTCCGGAATACGAGCTCATCAACACCTGCGTGCGCTGCGGCTTCTGCCTGACCTCCTGCCCGACCTGGGTGGAGACGCGCCTGGAGACCTCTTCGCCGCGCGGCCGTATTTCCCTCATGCGCGCCGTCACCGAAGGCCGGCTCGACGTCACAAACCCTGGCTTCGTCCACCAGATGTACGAGTGCCTCGACTGCCGGGCCTGCGAGGACGTTTGCCCCTCCGGCGTGCAGTACGGCAAACTGGTCGAGCCGGCCCGCGCGCAGGTCGAGCAGCACACCCGGCGACCGCTCTGGCAGCGGCTCGCGCGCAAGGCGACATTCGACGGCGTCTTTGGCGATCTGCGCCGCTTTCGGGCCTTCTCCACCATCTTCAAAATCTACCAGCGCAGTGGTGTCCAGTGGCTCGTGCGCCGCAGCCGCGTGTTGCAGCCGCTGGGCCTGGCCGACATGGAGGCGTTCCTACCGCCGATGTCGGGACGCTTTTTCGTGCCGCAGGGCCAGGCGTATGACGCGATCGGCCCGAAGCGGGCGCGCGTCGCGCTCTTCGCCGGCTGCATCATGTCCACGGCGTTCGCGCGTGTCAACCGCGCCACCGCGCGCGTCCTGGCGCGCAACGGC
>DASUBC010000339.1:0-2638 GCA_035763465.1 Thermomicrobiales bacterium | reverse complement strand
GCGCTCGAAGTATTGCACCAGATAAACGTTCCCATCCTCCAGGCGCTCTGGGAAGATCTCGCTGATCGGGTAGCCGAACTGGCGCAGGCCGCCGTTGTTGTCCCAGTAGCGGGCGAAGTTGACCACCGTGCGGCGGTCCGCTGTGATGTCGCTGAGATTATGCCCGGTCTCGGAGAAGTAGTACGCGCCGACGATCTGCTCGGCCGGCGGGTCGGCCGGGTGAATGCGGCGGCCGAACTGGCCCAGGAGCATATCGTTGGGCGCCGTGTTCTCCGGGTGATACTCGATGCGGACGCGCTCGAAGTACTGCACGCGGTAAACCTGGCCGTTCTCCAGCGTCTCGTCGCGTTCGTCGCTGATCGGGTAGCCGTTCAGCGCCAGTCCGCCGTTCGTCTCCCAGTAGGTCAGGAACCGGCCGCTGACTGTAAAGCCGGTCTCCGGGAAGTAGCGCGAGGACGCGCCGCTCGGACCGGACACCGTGAAGTCGCCGCGAATGACTTCGCTGCCGCGCGCCAGGTAAGTCACGACCGCCTGGTAGCGCCCCGGGTGGTCGCCGGTCGAGTCGTAGGTCGCCACGATCGTGCCGCTCGCGTCGGCCGTGAAGGGCGCCACGCCGATCAGCGCCCCATCGTCGAGACGGTAGACGGCGATCGAGAAGTCCCCGTTCTCCAGCAGGCCGGTGACGGCGATGACGAATTGTGTCCCCGGCGGCCCATACCCCGGCGAGATGGCGATCCGCGTCTCCGCCGCCAGCGCCGTGGCCGGCGCCGCCAGCAAGCCCACCAGGACCAGGAGCGCCAGCAGCCCCAGCAACGTCTTGTGTCGCAGCATCCCATCCTCCTCTCCGTGCCGTCCTCATTGCCGGCACGCACCTTTTCGGAGTCCATCTGCCAACACCAGGCGTTGGCGCGAACACCCATCCGGGGCAGTTAACGGGCGAACCGGCCCGAAAATCACCGCTATCCCCCCGCCAGCGCCTCACCGCAGTCTCGCCGTAGTGCGTCCGCAGCCGCGCCGCAGTGGTGCTCTGCCATGCTGCGGGCAGTAGCCGGCCAGGCAGCCGGCAGCGGCTACAGAGCATATCGGCAGGAGGTGTGAAGTGCGGACCATGACGATTTCATTGAGGCGACAACCCTGGAGCGAACTCGTGCAGTGCGCGCTGTTGCCGCTCGTACGCTGGCGGTTCCACCTCGTCGTGCGGGCGCGAACCAACCTGGCCGCCCTGCCGGCCCCCTGTATCTTCGCCGCCAACCACAGCAGTCACCTCGATTCGCTCGCGGTGCTGGCGGCGCTGCCCACCGCCGCGCGGCAGCGCACGCGCATCGCGGCGGCGGAGGACTACTGGTATCGCTCGCCGGCGCGCCAGGCCGCCGCAGCAGTGCTGAACGCCTTCCCGTTCCCGCGCCACGGCGCGATTGGACTCCGGCGCAGCGCCGCTCTGCTGGCCGCCGGGCAGTCGGTGCTCCTCTACCCCGCTGGCACGCGCGACAAGGACTGCACCTTCCGGCGCGGCGTGGGATTCCTGGCGACGCGCACCGGCTGCCCCGTCGTGCCGGTCGCGATCCTCGGCGCAGAGGCGATCTGGCCGAAGGGACAGCCCTTCCCCGGTCGCGGCAGGCTCACCGTCGTCTTCGGTGAACCACTCGTCTGCGCGCCGGATGAGCCAGTAGATGAAGCGACGGCGCGGATCGCGGCGGCGGTGGCGCGGCTGGCTGAGAGGAATGGGGCTGAGGCTCTGGTGCAGAACTACGAATTCCCGCGCCGTTCTGCGGCTGTACCTGAGTGATGGCGGAATGTAGCCGTGGTCAAAAACCTCGTACGGCACAAAGGAGGAACGTGATGACCTGTCAGTTTGGTTTGTCCACCACAGTCTGGGGCTATGTGGCCTTTCTCGTTTCCTTAGTGGCCGACGTGAGCGGCGTGGTATTTGCCATCTGTGCCGCCAGCCGGTCCTTTTCTACCCTATTCCCGTCCACGGCTTTTCACGATCGAGTCGCTCGTCGGATCGGGCTATTCATCACCACCACACTGATTCTGATCTGTAGCGTTGTTCTCCTTTTCGTCGGGTATACCGCGATTTTCTACGGCATCGGCGCCTGTCCTGAGTGAGGCGCAAGTGTGGGGCGACAGTTTCAAGAGTGCGTATGCCATTGGGTGCGCTTGACGACCAGGTAATGCCGTTGCTGGGCATGTCACGCAAGGAGGGAGATCATGACCGCACAAACAGCGATCGAAACTGCACCGCAGGTCAATCCACAGGCGCTGCGCTGGCGCGCAATGCGAGTGGCGTTGCGCTTTGGCGCCCTATTCAGCGATGGCATCGCGCTCGGCTACCAACACGGCTTCGACTCCGGACCGATGCTCGACTACGTCTACCGTAACCGGGTGCAAGGAAAATGGCTGGTCGGGCGGCTGGTCGACCGTCTCTACCTCGAACAGATCGGCTGGCGGGCCATCCGCGCCCGGCGCGACCTGCTGGAGCGGACGTTGCGGCAACTCATCGCCGCGCGCCGCGCTGGTGGCGCGCCGACACACATCGCCGACATCGCCGCCGGGCCGGGACGCTACCTGCTGGAACTCGTGGCCGCGTGCGACCAGAGCGACCTGTCCGTTGTCTGCCGCGACCTCGATCCGGAGG
>DASUBC010000338.1:0-6357 GCA_035763465.1 Thermomicrobiales bacterium | reverse complement strand
GGTAGTCCAGTCACCTGGCCCACCTTCAGAGTCGCCAGTTGCCCGCCAGCGGCGGGGTCATCGTTCGCGCTGGCGCGGCCATAGGCGTAGGCGCTGTTGATCTTGGCATAGCGCCCGGAATCCGGCGGCACCTGCACCCAGAGGTCGCGTGGGATGCTGATTTCCGCTGTTTTCGCGCTCGGCAGGTCGCTATGCAGCAGCACCAGCGAATCGGTCAGGTATGCGCCGTCGTGCCCCTGGCCACCGTAGCCAAGCACCAGCACGTTGGCCTCGCGCCCGCCCGCGAACGGCCAGAAATGCGCGCTCCACAGCGGCACAGTCGAAACCGCCGCCATGAAGACGAGCAGGCGCGCCACCACCGCGACGATCGCGACCAGCAGCACCAGTAGGAACACACGGACAAACGGGAAGCGGCGGCGCGGCGGCGCGGGCGGCGCCCCCGGCTGCTTGTCTGGCGGATCCCAGGGGTAGACCAGATGCGGCGGCAGTCCCTCGCCCCACTGAGGCGGCGCGGCCGGTGGCGGCGGAGGCATGGCCGCAGGAAAGTCGCGCGGCCCGCCCGGAACGTTCATAGCCAGTGCCCTGCTCCTACCAGTCGTCGGTCGCTGGCCGCCAGTCGTCAGTGAGGTTTGGTCAGCACCGTGCTTCTCTGCTGGCGCAGTGTTATTCCCAGCAGCTGATGACCGGCGACCAGCGACCGGCGACTGGTATCCCGATCGCTCTCTGCTTCATTAACGCCGGACCAGCGGCGGCAGTGTCACGGCGTCCAGGGAACAGCCGGGATGGTGATCTGGGGCAGGTCAGCAGCGGCGGTATAGACAAGCTCGGTGACGGAGCCGAGGCCGGCGTAGTCGGCGCCGCGCAGCGCGGCGGGCGTCAGCGGCCGGTCGCGCAGAGCCAGCCGCAGGATGGTAATCGGGTCGCCGTGGCTGACGCCGACGACCGTCTCGCCGGGATGTTCCAACCGCACTTGCTCGATGAACGCCAGCATCCGGGCGCGAATATCGTCAATCGTCTCGTCTTCGGGCGCACGCCGGTGTTCGTAGCAAGTAAAGCCCGCCGTAAACTCGGCGAACGGGGTGCCCTCCCAGGAGGTGCCGATCTCGTTGAGGAGGTCGGTCACATAGCGCCCCGCCGCCGGGTGGTGCGCGGCGATACGGTCCGCCGTCTGGCCGGCGCGCAAGAGCGGACTGCTGTAGATGGCCGCGATTGGACGGTTGGCGAGA
The DNA here is from genome assembly GCA_035763465.1 of Thermomicrobiales bacterium. Classification (GTDB taxonomy): domain Bacteria; phylum Chloroflexota; class Chloroflexia; order Thermomicrobiales; family CADCWN01; genus DASUBC01. The sequence goes on along the minus strand of DASUBC010000338.1, from coordinate 5,131 downwards.
AATCTGGCGGTGCGCTCGGCCTGCTGCTCACCATAGGGGCTGAGCGAGTATTCGGGCAGCCGGCCATACAAAACGCGCTTCGGGTTATGCACTTCGGTGTGGCGCACGACCAGAATGGTCGTTGCGCCGGTGGTGGCTGGCGCGGTGGGCGCCGTCGCCGTGCCTGCGCCTTCAGGACAATTCATCGGTGGTATCGTCTCGCTATCTTTCCTTATCACGACATAGATCGAGCCGCACACACGGCCCTCTTACAGTATACGCGACACATGGCGAGTGACGAGTGGGAACCCGGCGGGTGGTGGCTTCGGATTGCAATCCGGGCCTAGCGCGACAAGTCGCGACGAAGTCCGCAACGCGGATTGTGATCCACCAGCGTGCGAGATGTTACCAGCCCATCCTGTCACTTTCAAGGTTTCGTGGCGATATTCTTCAGCGTTATTTGCCGGTCGCTTCTCAGAGGAGGGAGCCGATCCCGAGCTTTTCCCGCGCCGCTTCCACCACTTCTGCCGTCACCACTTGCAGCGCATTGATGTCTAGGATGTGCATGATCTGGCTGCACAACCGCTGCACCAGCCGGAAGTTTCCACCCGTGATCCGGAGCATCGCCGCTACCGCCTCTGCATCCGGCGCCACCCTCCTTGCGCCGCGAATCACATCCGGCGCCGCACGCTAGCCGCTCGCGAGTGTCGCCCACTCCCGCTCCATCGTGCGGACATCCCGCGGCAGCCGCGCCAGACCCAGCGCGGCGCAGACCGCAGCGAGCACCAATGCACCGGGCGCTAGCACCAGCAGTGCCAGCCGCAGGTCGTGCAAGTGCTCGGACACCGCCCCGATCAATACCAGCCCGAGGGCGCGCCCGAGCAGATTGCCCACCAGCTGCTGGAGCGCTGTGGCCGTCCCGCGCAGCGGCGGGAGGACGACGTTCTGGTTGATCGCCAGCAGCCCGGGCAGCCCCGCATTCGCGGCGAGGGTCGCGCAGAGGAACGCCGCCGCGAAGGCCGCGGGCGTGCGGGCGGTGAAGGTCGCTACCAGCCCGACCGCTCCCAGCACGCTCGCCGCCGCGGCGATCTCCAGGGGAGCGCGCGCCGGCCGGTGGCCGCGCCGATCGACGAGCCAGCCACCCACGGTATTGCCCACTAGCCCCCCGAGCAGCAACGGGATCCCGACCAGCGCGCCCACCCGGGCGAGGTCGATGCCGAAGCGGCGGGTCGTGTAGAGGGCGATGAACCCGCCCACGCCGGTGCTGGCGAAGAGGACGAAGCTGTTGGCCAGGACTCCCGCCACCAGGCTCCGGATGCACAGCAGCCGCCTGACCGCACCCGGTTCGACCCGCCGCGCCGGGCCGGTGAACGCGCCACGCGCTTCCGCCGCACCGCGCTGCGGTTCGCGGAGCGTCCCGGCGGCCACGGCTAGGAGCAGGCCCGGCAGCGCCGCCACGTAGAACGCCGCCCGCCAACCGAGTCGCGCGGCGACGACGCCCCCGCCGATCAGGCCGAGCGCCAGGCCGAACTGCAACGCCGCCTGGAGCGCCCCCGCCGCCCGGCCGCGCTCGCGCTTGGTGAACAGATCGCCGAGCAGCGAGACGCTGGCGGGCAGGGTCGTCGCCTCGCCGATTCCGAGCACCATGCGGGCGGCGAGGAGCTGGGGGTAGCTGCGGGCGAGTCCGGTCATCAGGGTACACGCGCTCCAGAGCGCAACGCCGAGCGCGATGAGCGCATGGCGACTGCGGCGATCGACCCACGCGCCCGCAGGCAGCACGGCGAGGCCATAGACGATCACGAAGGCACCGGAGAGGAGGCCAACCTGGCTGTCAGCGAGACGGAACGCGGTCTGGATGGCGGGGAGGGTCACGCCCAGGATGGCCTGATCCATCGTGTTGAGCAGCGCGATCAGCGCCAAGATGCCGAGGATCCAGGAGCGGGAGCGACAGATGCCGCCCCACCCCTGCGATGCCCAACTCCCGAGATGGTCGGCGGACCGCGCCTCACCAATGTCGGTAATGTCTGCCATGCTCATCCGCCCTTCTCGTTCCCGGCCATTGTCCGGCCGTATCGTGCTCGTGCGCGTAATGACCCAACGACCCCTAGCGATCAAGCGGCGGGCCGAGGAACTGTGTGGCGTAGCGATTGCCGATCGCGGTCGCCTGTGCCATGTCGATGCGGCCCCCGGCGGGCGTCGCCGCGCGTAGCGCGTTGATCTCCTCGATGTAGCCGAAGTAGGACGCGGGAGAGATCGTCCCGAGGAAACGCACCGGTTGCGCCGCCCGATTCGCGAAGGTGTGCGCGATCCCCCTGGGGATGAGCACGAAGCTGCCCGGCGGCGCGTCAATCGTGCGCTGGCCGAGACGGACGGTGAGCGTGCCTTCCAGCACATAGTACGTCTCGTCGCACTCATGATGGACATGCAGCGGCGGGCCGGGTGTCTCCCGTGGCTGCACCAGCTCCAGCAGGGCGAAGGCGCCCGCGGTCTGCGCGCCGCGCGCCTTGATCGCCATCCGTCCGTCACGGGCAGAGTCGAGCGCCTCCCCCGGCGGGAGCACGAAGCCCTCGGGCGTCGTGGGTGCCATGGCCGCCCTCCCTCCTTGCATATTTCGATGAGTCTGACTCAACTAATATGTGCTATCATACACCCATGAGCGAGTCTGTCAAGCGCCCCTACCACGCCCCCCGCCGCGCCGTGCGGGCCGAGGAGACGCGCCGCCGGATACTCGCCGCCGCGCGGGAGCACTTCCTCGCCGCTGGCTACGCCGGCACGGCGGTGGCCGACATCGCCCGCGACGCGGGGGTGGCGGAGGCGACGGTCTTCGCCGCCTTCGGCTCGAAGCGCGGCCTGCTGCTGGCCGTGATCGGTGCGGCGGCGGGCGGCGATCCGGCGCCGGTTGCCCTCATCGAGCGGCCGGAATGGCGCGCCATGCTGGCGGACCCCGACCCGGTGAGCGCGCTGGGGCGCTTCGCGGCGCTCACCGGGGCGACGCTGGCGCGCGCGGCGCCGCTGATCGCGGTGGTGCGTGCGGCGGCGGGGAGCGAGCCGGAACTGGCGGAGATGCTGCGCGAGGGGGGTGCGTCGCGCTGGGCGGATTGCCGCACCCTGGCGGCAGCGCTGGCCGCGCGCGGGCAGCTGCACACCGGGCTGAGCGTCGAGACGGCGACCGACATCCTGTGGGCGTATAGCAGCGCGGAGCTGTATGAGCTGCTCGTCGGGGTGCGAGGCTGGACGGCGGAGGACTATCGGGAGTGGCGCCACGCGGCGCTAGTGGCGGCACTGGTGGCCGACCCGGCATAGCCCGCAGGGTGATGACTTCTCGCGCCGCCAGCGACGCACCGCACAGTTCCGATCGACAAAGAGCCCTGAAGAATTCCGCCATGTAGCATTGGAAGTTACCCCCATCCAGCCGCCAGTCTGCAGCGCGGACTTCGTCACTCCATAGGAGTGCTCAGGCCCGGATTGCAATTCGGGACCCCGCCCGCCAGGCCACCCAACGGTGAACTCGTTACTCGTCACTCGTCACTCCGCCTGTGGTATACTCCTGGCTCGTGGCGCACCCGACACAATGGCCTGGCCGGCAACGCCGCCAGCCGGCGCGTCACTCATGATATGTCAACAGAATGGGCTGCCAGCGCGCGGTACACGCGGCGCGGCGGCGAGGGAGGGCGGCATCCAGGCGCGGCACGGCAAGCCGGGCGCGTCCTGCGCGTCTCCTCAGCGGGCACACGGCCACACGCAACCACCAGCCGGAAGGACACCACCGCATGATCTCCCCCCTGAACTGGCTCTTTGGCCTCTTCAGTCGCGACCTGGGCATTGACCTGGGCACCGCCAACACGCTGGTCTATGTCCGGGGCAAAGGCATCGTCATCGCCGAACCGTCGGTCGTCGCGATGGACACGCGCACCAAGAAGGCGCTGCAAGTGGGCGCCGAGGCGAAGGCGATGATCGGCAAGACCCCCGCCAACATCGTCGCCGTCCGACCGCTCAAGGACGGCGTCATCGCCGACTTCGACACGGTGGAGATGATGCTCCACTACTTCATCCGCAAGGTTCACGTCAACCGAGGCATGTCGCCGCACCCGCGCGTCGTCATCGGCATTCCGTCCGGCGTGACCGAAGTGGAGAAGCGCGCGGCCAAAGACGCGGCGCTCTCGGCCGGCGCGCGGGAAGCCTACACGATCGAGGAGCCGATGGCGGCGGCGATCGGCGCGGGCCTGCCGGTCAACGAGCCGGTCGGCTCGATGATTATTGACATCGGCGGCGGCACCACCGAGGTCGCGGTCATCTCGCTCGGCGGCATTGTCGTCAACAACTCCATCCGCATCGCCGGCGACGAGATTGACGACGCGATGATCCAGTACGCGCGGCGCGACCACAATCTGGTCATCGGCGACCGCATGGCCGAGAACGCCAAGATGGTCGCTGGCTCGGCCTACCCGCTGGAGGAGGAGCGCCGCGTCGTGCTGCGCGGGCGCGACCTGCTGACCGGGCTGCCGAAAGGGGTCGAGGTTTCCTCCGTCGAACTGCGCGAGGCCATCGCCGGGCCGGTGACGACGATTGTGGACCTAATTAAAGCGTCCATCGAGGAAACGCCGCCCGAACTGATCGCCGACATCATGGAACACGGCATCACGCTGGCGGGCGGCGGCGCGCTACTGCTCGGCCTGGAGCGCCGGCTGCAAACCGAGCTGCGGATGCCGGTCCACACCGCCGAAGACCCGCTGACCTGCGTGGCGCGCGGCACCGGCCGCGTCGCCGAGGCGCTGCACCAGTACGAGCGCGCCCTGGCCGGCGGCCAGCCGAAACGGCAGGTGGTGAAGGCATGATGCGGCAACGCCACGGCCGGATGATGCCGCGCAGCCATACCACTGGACCACTTACCCCGTCACAGTTGACCGCGCTCGTCCTTGTCTTCATCATCACGGCCTTCTGCCTCTTGATGCTTGACCGTGACAATGTGCTGGACCCGCTGAAAGGGCCGATCGAGCGGCCGATTCTCGCATTGAGCGAGAAGTTTACGGATCTCGGCCACGGCATCGCACACCTGGGCGACCGCTTCGGCAACACCGCCGAATTGCGCGCTGAGAACGAGCAGTTGAAGGCGGAGAACGCGCAATTGCAGGCCGACGCCGCGCGCGTGCAG
>DASUBC010000337.1:0-3720 GCA_035763465.1 Thermomicrobiales bacterium | reverse complement strand
GCCGAGCCGAGGATTTCGTAGGGGTCTTGCTGGTAGCCCTGCGTCAGAAAGGCCAGGCTCTGGCGCACCCGCTTCGGCGTGTCGAGCAGTCCTTCCCGCTCCGGCGCCTCGCCGATCGCGGCCAATATGTCGTGGATGTTTTCCTCCATCGCGGATGATTCATCAATCGTACGGCGCCGGGTAATGATGTCCATAATCGGTCACTCTCCGTAGAACTCGACACTGTTGTTTTCCGACTCCCACAACCGGAGCCGGTAGAGACGGCCTGCGAGCAGCGGCGCCAGTTCGCGCCAGAACGCCGCTGCAATGTTCTCCGCCGACGGCATTACGCCACGCAAGAAGTCCACGTCCACGTTCAGGTTGGCGTGGTCCACCTTGTCAATCAGCGCCCGGCGGATCAGGTCGCGCAGGTCACGCAGATCCATGACCATGCCGATCTCCGGATCGATCTCGCCGCGCACCGTCACTTCGAGCGTGTAGGTGTGGCCGTGGCCGTGAGGATTAGCGTCCTTCCCGAAAACGCGCGCGTTCTGCTCGTCGTCCCAGGCGGGATTGAACAACCGATGCGCGGCGCTGAACGTCTCGCGCCGCGTCAGATACATCATCCGCAACTCCTTGGTAGGGGCTAGGAGAGAGGAGATTCTTGCTCCTTCCCGGCACGGTGCTCGTCCACTAGCACCATCGCAACCCGAGGCATGACTGCCTCACATTAATATCTACACCCAACCGTAGCCGTTTATTCCGGCCTGTGGCACAATGATCGCGCGGCCGGCGCGACGAGCTGTCCGTGCGAAATACGTCGGGAACCGGCATATCGGTTCACTTCCCGTATCAGCCAGGCGAGACGAGACGGCCAATGACCAGCGCGACCTACGAACTGAAAGTGCTCTTCGTCAGTACCTGGCGGCCCAAACCCTGCGGCATCGCCACGTATAGTCACGACCTTAGCCGCGCGCTGCTCGCCGCCGAACCGCTGACCGACTACCGCGCCGTCGCGATCAACGACCCCGGCGACGCATTTCCCTATCCGCCAGTTGTGCGCCAACAACTTGACCGCGAAGAATTGCGGAGTTTGCAGCGGATCGCGAAGTACATCAACGCCTCGGGCGCCGATGTCGTGAGCTTGCAGCATGAATTCGGCATCTGGGGCGGCTTCGACGGCGAATTTGTGCTGCCGTTTCTCGACCGCCTGCGCGTGCCGGTCGTCGCCACGCTGCACGCGGTTCCGCTGGCGGAGTCCACGTTCAACCGGCGCAACCGCCTGCGCCTGCTGCGCGAGGTCGGCCAGCGCGTTGCACACAGCGTCGTCTTTTTACCGGAGGCGCGCGACTACCTGACCAGCGCGCTCGAACTGCCGCCCGAACGGGTCACGGTCATCCCGCACGGCGCGCCGGCCTTCGACCGCGCGCAGCGCCCGGCCGCGCGCGAGCGCCTCGCCGTCGCGGACCGCCTGGTGCTGACGACCTTCGGCCTTCTCAGCCGCTTCAAAGGGATCGAGGACGCCATCCGCGCGCTGCCGCCGCTGGTGGCCGACTTTCCCAACCTGCTCTACCTGGTGCTGGGCCAGCCGCACCCCTACGAGCCGGCCGAGTTCTACCCCGGTCTCCAGCAGCTCGTCCGCGACCTCGGCCTGACCGGCCATGTGCGTTTCGTAGACCACTTCCTCAGCGACGAGGAACTAGCCGACGCGCTGGTCGCCACCGACATCTACCTGACGCCCTACCACGATCTGACGCAGGTGAGCAGCGGCACGCTGACCTTCGCTCTGAGCGCCGGCTGCTGCTGCGTCTCCACGCCGTATCTCTACGCCCGGCACGCGCTGGCGGACGGACGCGGCGTGCTCACGCCGCCCCACGACCCGGTGGCGCTCGCCGCCGCGCTACGTCCGCTGCTGGCTGACTCCGACCGGCGCGCGGTCTACGCCAGCGCCGCTGCCACCTACGGCGCGACACTGCACTGGCCGCGCATCGGCCAGCAGTACCTCGACCTGTTCGGCGCAGTCGCGAGCGGCGAACCACCAACCGCAAGGAAAGGAGACAAACGATGCCTCAACTGAGCGCGAGCGATCTGGCGGCGGCCATGAAGAGCCTGAGCGGCTGGGCCAGCGCCAACAACGAAATCAGCAAGACATTCAAGTTCGGCAACTTCGTCGAAGCGGTCGCCTTCGTCAACCGGCTGGCCGACCTCGCAGAGCGCGCCGGGCATCACCCCGACATTGACATTCGCTACAATCGCGTGCGGATCGCGCTGACGACGCACGACGAGGGCGGCGTCACGGAGAAGGACACGCAGTTGGCGGGCGAGATTGACCGTGTGGCCTGAGCGCCCAGGAGCATCGGCGTGCGCCTGGTCTTCCTGACTTCCACGCCGCTCTCCGTGCGCGGCGGCAGCGGCACCTTCGTCGGCATCAGCGTCCTGCGCGATGCCCTGATCGCGCTGGGGCATCAGGTCGCGGTCGTCGCGCCGCCGCCCGGTCCCATGCCGCTCGGCCACGCCGCCCAGCGCATCGGCTTCAACCTGCGCGCGGGCCGGCGGCTGGCGGCGCTGGGCGGGCCGGTCGATTGCGTCATTGGCTTCGACCTCGACGGCTGCCTGCTACGCCACCGCTGGCCCTTCGTCGCTTCGATCAAGGGTGTGCTGGCGGAGGAACTGACCTTCGAGCGCGGCGTGGTGCGCTTCAGTCTCTGGACACAATCGCGCTTCGAGCGCCTGAACGTGCGCCGCGCGCCGCTGGTGCTGACGACGAGCCAGTACGCGCGCTCTCGCATCGCGGCGGCCTATGGCGTATCACCGGCCAAAATCGCCGTCGTGCCGGAGCCGATTGACCTGGCCCACTGGCGCGCGGCGTTGGCCGCCGCCGGCGACCCCGCGGCCTGGACGCCGACCATCCTGACCGTCTGCCATCTCTACCCGCGCAAGAGCGTGGATGTGCTGCTGCGCGCCATGACCCGCGTGCGCGCGGCGGCGCCAGAGGCCCGCTTGCACGTTGTCGGCGTCGGACCGGAGGCCGCGGGGCTGGTCGCCCTGCGCGACGCGCTCGACCTCGCAGATGCCGTCACATTCCTCGGCCACATCCCGTTCGATCAGTTGACGCGCGAGTATCGCGACTGCGCGCTCTTCTGCCTGCCCAGCCGGCAAGAGGGCTTCGGCATCGTGTTGCTCGAAGCGATGGCCGCCGGGCGCGCGGTCGTGACCACCACCGCCGCAGCCATGCCCGAAGTCGTCCCCGACGGCGTCGCCGGCCGCCTCGTCCTACCCGGCGACCCCGACGCCCTCGCTGACGCGCTGATCGCCCTGCTGACGGACCGCGCCCAGGCCGAACTGCTTGGGCGGCAAGGCGCCTGCCACGTCGCCGCCTACGACGCGCCGGTCGTCGCGGAACGCTTTCTGGAGGCGATTGCGGGGTTACAGATGATGGGCGGGTTACAGGTTACTGGCTGACAGGTTCCAGGCTCTTGCGGACCAGCGCAGGCGTTTGCCGAAGAAACCTGCAATCTGTCGACCTGCGACTTGCAACCAGCGGTCACGACCGCCCATACACCGGAATCGCCGCGCCGCTGATGATGCGCGCCTCGTCGCTCAGGAGCCAGCGCACGACCGCCGCGATCGCCTCTGGCTTCGTCCACTTGTCGGGGTTGGCTTTTGGCATCGCGGCGCGGTTGGCGGGCGTGTCAATCGTGCCGGGGAGGATGCAGTTGACGGCGATGTTCTCGTTCTTCA
>DASUBC010000336.1:0-3509 GCA_035763465.1 Thermomicrobiales bacterium | reverse complement strand
GGACAGGGTGGGACACTATGATGACAGGTAGCGAACGTTTAGGTGCCGAGCGAGTTGCCGACGTTGGAGAAGAGGTTGGAGATCTTGCCTTGCAGGAAGATCATGGCGACGATGACGACGACGGCGATGAAGGCGATGATCAGCGCATACTCGACCAGCCCCTGCCCTGCGAACTCGTCCTCGGGCACGAACAGACCGTACAGCGCCTCGGCAAACTGGAACATGGGAATTTCCTCCTGGTTGTAGTGCTACCAGCGAACAATAACCGGCGAGCGTTATGCCCTGGCCGGTTGCGCTATTGACTTAGCACGGTTAGGGCGCCCAGATACAGTCCGTGCGTCAGCGCCGCCAGTTCTATCGCCGCCCGCTACAGTTAACATAACGCACAATTTGCCGTCTGCCTATCCCCAATATGACCCGCCATTGGTCCTAAGACTTCTAGAGGATGAGTCCAGACAATCGTCCCAGCTGACTGCGGGCTGAGCGGATACAGGACAGCGGGTATATTGACGTAGCTTATGTTTCAACGTAGGTTGTTTACGTGTAACGCAGTTGATCGCATTTCACATGGAGAGCTTCGATGAGTGGGCGGTTCGAGACCTTTACCGACCGGGCGCGGAAGGTCATGCTGCTGGCTGAGGAAGAGGCGCGCGGCTTCGACCATAACTACATCGGCGCCGAACACATCGTGCTCGGGCTGGTACGCGAGCGCGATGGGCTTGCCGCGCGTGTATTACTGAGCTTTGGCGTGGGAGAACAGGAGGCGCGTGACGCGGTCATGTATGTGGTGGGTCGCGGCGAGCCAATGGCCGTCGAACAGCCCCGCAGCCTGACAGAACGGGCCAAACGCGCGCTTGGTCTGGCTGTCGAAGAAGCGCGGCAACTCAAGCACCACTACGTTGGCACCGAGCACTTGCTCCTTGGCATTTTGCGCGAGGAGGAGAACGTCGGCGCGGGAGTACTGGAAGGGCTTGGCGTCACAGCGGAGAAAGCGCGTGCGGAGATCCTGCTGTTGCTCGCTATGAACAAGCCGCGTGGGGTGCGGCAAGCGGTCAAGAACGCCATCGCGCGGCGGCGCGGCACAGCGGAGAGCGACACGGAGCCTGCCGAACCGCGCGGCAACGTCATTACCTGCCGGGTCACCGACCGCGACCTCGACGCGATTGACGGGCTAGTCGAGTCGGGCATCCGCACGACGCGCAGCGACGCGGCCTCCTGGCTGATCGGCGCCGGCATTGAGGCGCACCAGGAGCTCTTCGACAAGATCTACGCGACGATCGCGCAGATTCGGCAGTTGCGCGCCGAGGCGCAGGCCCTCGTGGGCCAGAGTACGCGCGAAACGACCACGACCGGCATGGAGAACGCCGGCCCACCAGAGGCAGAAGCGTCGGGTGATGAAGGAGCGAGTACCGAGTGAAGAAGCGCCTTTTTGCCAATTAACGACAACAACCTCCGGCGCGGGCTTTCCAGCCCGCGCCGGAGGCGCCGTTGCTGGGTAGCGAACCGCGCTCAGTGCGCGCCGCAGCCGCAGCCGCCGCCCGATTCGTCGGCGGTGTGAATGACGAAACCGCGACCGTAGACGCCCTGGTCAACGAAATCAATCGTGGCGCCGCTAAGGAGCGAGGCGCTCGCCGCGTCGAGAATGACCTTGATCCCGGCGGTGTCGTACACCGAATCGCCGGCGCCTGCTTCGTCAATGCCCATGCCATAGCCGACATTGCCGCACCCGCAGGCGCTCTGCACCCAGAGGCGCAGCCCGCTCTCCGCGCCGGCATTCTGCTCCAGCACGCCGCGCAACTGCTCGTTCGCTTCCCGTGTAATCGTGATGCTCATTGGCGCAAACTCCTTCACGGCTCTCAGCCCTACAGTTAATGATAGGCGCACCGCCGGTTGTGTCAAGGAACGCTGGCGTCGCCCGGCCTATTCCCCGCGCGGATGAAACGGAAACCGGAGAACGACCTGCATCGCTCCCCGGTCCAAAAGCGTACGTTATTGACACGCCATCAGGCGGGCGCAGCGCTAGCTTTCCGGCTGCTGGGCATATTTGCCGATGCCGGCGGCCTTGTTGTACCGGGCCATCAGGCGCGACTTCTTGCGGGCGGCGTTATTGCGATGAATGATGCCCTTGTTCGCCGCCTTGTCGAGCTTGCTGATCGCGGCCAGAATCGCCTGCTGCGTCTCCTCGCCGGTGCCCACTTCGATCGCCTGCTGCGCCTTCCGCAGCAGCGTGCGCGTCGCCGACTTGTAACTCTGGTTCCGCAGCCGGCGTCGCTCGCTCACCCGGAAACTCTTCGCCGCCGATTTGCTATTCGCCACGCTCCACTTCCCTCCGTTCGCCCGTGGGCAGTCTCGGTATTCGTCCGCAATCGCCTCAGAGAACAACAACCCGCGCCGCCAACGTGACGCGGGCGATCTTCCTCGCGCAATAGCGCCACCGGCAGCATCCCGCAGTACACCACGGAATACACGCCCCACGGCGCGCTCAGGGGAGTGTAGCAGATTGGCGATAGAAACTCAACGCCGAATTGGCTGTTGCAAGTTACAGGTTGCAGGATGCAGATTCAAACTATCGCGCGATGTGCTTATCAACAACCTCATCGCTGAACCAAAGAAACCTGCAACCTGTAACCTGCTAACTTGCAACTCGTCTCAAACCGGCCATCGCTCCATCCGCCAGGCCATCTCCCAGAAGGACCATTCGTAGCGGGCGCTGGTCGCGAAGATGGCGGCCATGCGCTCGCGCGCGGCGACGCTTTCGGCGGCGGCCAAGGCGTCGAAGGTGACGAGCAGTTCGCTGACCAGCTCGTGATATTCCTCGCCCGCATACAGGCGAATCCATTCGGCGTAAAGCGGCTGATCGGCCGGTTCGCCCACCTCGGCCAGCGCGCGGCCCAGTTCGCCGTAGCCCCACTGGCACGGCAGCAGCGACGCGCAGATCTCCGGCAGCGTACCGGCGTACGCCGTCACGAGCAGATGGCGAGTGTAGGCATAGGTCGTTGGGGCAGCGGTGACGCGCGCCAGGTCCGCCTCTGAGATGCCGAACCTGGCCGCATATCCGCGATGCAACGCCATTTCGACATTGAGCGTTGCGTGCAAGAACTCGGCGAACCGCGCCATGCCGTCCAGCGTCAGCCCCTTCGCGACCGCCAGCGCCAGCACGCGACTGTATTCGATCAGGAAGGCGTAGTCTTGCTCGATGTAGAAGCGAAACCGCTCGACCGGCAATGTGCCGTCGCCAATACCGCGCACGAAGGGATGCTGATGGATCCGCGCGAAGATCGGCGCGTAGCGATTCTGCAATTCACGCGCAAAGCCCATCTGGCCTCTCCTGGTTGAACACTGCTCACAAGCCTGGCTGACGTTACCAGGCGCGGTGCTGACTGGCAAGCCTGTTGCTACGGTTAGCGAGATTGCGCCGTCCTCTTTACGCGATAGTTCCTGCATCACTCGATTGCAGCCAATACGTTCTCTGTGATCTCCGTGGTTAAATTCGTCTCTCTCTGCGCGCT
>DASUBC010000335.1:0-10287 GCA_035763465.1 Thermomicrobiales bacterium | reverse complement strand
GAGTGCTACGAAAGCCCCTACAACCAGCGCAATCTCGACTGGTACGTGCTGGCCCGGCAGAAACTGGAGACGCCGATCGCGCTGCATCTTGGCAGCCCGCGCGATGTCGCGGAGGCGATCAAGCGCGAAGCCTGCGACTGGCTCAATCTCGGTGGCCCACTGGTCAATGTCTACAAGCTGGCCGGGATGGCGGAAGCGGCCGGCATCCCCACCTGGCACGGTTCCGGCGTGGGCCTCGGCATCTCCGAAGCGGCCTACACGCACATCTGCGCCGCCTGCAAATCTATGACGCTCACCAGCGACATCTGCGGCGAAACGTTGCGTGTCAATGACCTCATCCGCGAGCCGTTGGCCTTCGCCGATGGCCATGTGGCCGTGCCGCAGGGACCGGGACTTGGTGTTGAACTCGACGAAGACGCGGTGGCGCAGTATCGCGTTGCATGACGGCCCCCTAACCTCCCAATTCTGGGGGAACTGCCGCGAGTGGGCCGACGTTTTGACAGCAGTCAGGTATGAAGGAACTGCCAACGTCGGACAACCAGCGGAGGCATCCCCCAGCATTGGGGGACGGGAGGAGGCCAGGACGCCGAAGGGAGGACAATGGCGGAGTAAGAACGAGCGCGTACGGAGCTGGGGCCAGCACGGGGACTGCATGGCCTGGCGAGCGTGGGGAGCGCCAGGTCGCGACATCAGGAACGATAGAAGGAGCACTGGCATGAGCGAGCATCCGCAGCCCATCCACGCCCAGGAAGCCGCACGTTCAGTCGGTCTCAGCCGGCGCATGCTGTTGCGCAGCCTCGCCGCCGGAGCGGGCGCTTCGGCGCTCACCGCCCTCCTCGCCGCTTGCGGCGCCAGCGCGACGCCGACTACTGCGCCGGCCGCCACAAAGGCCGCCACCTCCTCGTCCGCCTCGACGAGCGCGGCCGGCGGTGGGGCCGCGACCACCAGTGCCGCGACCACCAGCGCCGCGAGTACTGCCGCCGCCACGACGAGCAAGGCAACCAGCGCGGCGTCATCCGCCGCGTCGTCAGCGGCCTCGACCAGCGCCGCGACAAGTGCCGCCAGCACGACGTCGGCAGCAGCCACCTCCTCGGCGGCAGCCGGCGGGGCCAGCGGCGGGCAGATCAGCTTCTTGTGGAGCAAGCCGGTCACGTTCCATCCGCTCTTCTCGACCTCTGGCTCGGAACAGGGAGTGGAGCGCCTGATGTTCGGCGCGCTGGTCAAGATGACCGACAAACTAGCGGCGGTGCCCGACATCGCCGAAAAAATTGACGTGTCCGACGACGCCAGCATTTACACGTTCCACCTGAAGAAGACGCTGAAATTCACCGACGGCCAGCCGCTGACGGTGAAAGATGTCGTCTTTACCATCGAACGTGCGGTGGACAAGCGCACCGCCAGTTACTGGCGTGGCCGTCTGCTCGGCATCAAGGGCGCGACCGAATACGGCGACCAGAAAGCCGATTCGATCGTCGGCCTGGAAACACCCGATGATTACACCTTGAAAGTCACCCTGACTGGGCCGGACTCCGTCTTCCTGCTGACGCTCGGCGACTTCGCCGGCATGGCTATCTTGCCGATGCATGTGTTGAAAGACGTGCCGCCCGACCAGTTGCAGAAACACCCGTTCGCGCTCAACCCGAATGTCTCCGCCGGCGCCTTCAAGTTCGGCAAGTACGAGACCGACCAGTACCTGGAGATTGACCGCAATGACAGTTACGGCGGCGGCCCGCCGGCGAAACTGGACAAGATCTTCCTCAAGATCCTGACGACCGATGTCGCGCTGGCGCAACTCGACAAGGGCGACCTCGACATGATGATCGTGCCGGTCTCCGAAGTGGACCGGCTAAAGAAGAACCCGAATCTGACGGTCGTCAGCGTGCCCAGCCCGAGCGTTTCGTTCTTCTCGCTCAACCTCGCCAAGCCATACATGCAAGACAAGCGGGTCCGGCAGGCGATGCAGTATGCGATGGATCGCGAATCGATCGTCAAGAACATTCTGAGTGGTGAGGCGCAGGTCGTCAATCAGACGATTATCGGCCCCGACTGGATGGGGATGCCCGACCTGAACATGTACAAGTACGACCCCAACAAGGCCAAGCAACTCCTGAAAGACGCCGGTTGGGACACCAATCGCAAACTGGAGACGATCTACACCAATCCCGACCCGGCGACAGCCGCCTTCCTGCCGATCATCCAGCAGCAGATGAAGGACATCGGCGTCCAGTTAAATCTGCTCCAGGTCGAAGTGGCTGAGTACGGGCGCAAGCTGGTGCAGCAGAACGACTACGAAGTCGCGCTCGTCGGCGGCGGTGTCTTCCGCGAAGACCCGAACGTCTCGGGCAAGTACTTCGAGACGCAGAACTTCACACCGGCCGGCGGCAACTACGAGCACTATTCCAACCCAACGGTGGACGATCTGTTCAAGCAAGGGCGTATGACGCCCGATCTGAACAAGCGCAAGGACATTTACACGAAGATCGCGACGATTCTCAACGACGAGTTGCCCTGGCTCTTCTTGTGGTCGCCGAACTCGATCTTTGCGTACAACAAGCGTTTCCAGGGCTTCAAGCCACCGAGCTACGCAACCCACCAGGTGTGGAACGCGGACGAGTGGTCGGTTAAGCAGTAAGGAATGACGAATGACGGGTGACGAATGACGAATGGTGATTGCCGCAGTTTTGGTGCTGTTCACAGTACAGAACAGTGGCAGGAGTCCACGAGGCCCCGATAGCCAGTATTCGTCATTCGTCACCCGTCATTCGTCATATACCGGGGTGTGCCGTGGGACGGTATCTGCTGACACGCGTGCTGATCAATATTCCGGTCTTGATCGGTATCACGCTGGCGACCTACTTCATCATCAACCTGGCGCCCGGTGACCCGGTGACGGCGATGGTCAGTCCCGAAACGGTCGCTCTGTTGGGACCGGATTACCTGCAACAGCAACGCGAGCAGCTGGGGCTGAATAAGCCCCTGCCGGTGCGCTATGTCCTCTGGCTGAAGGAAATCGCCAAGGGCAACCTCGGCTTCTCCCTCACCGACCGGCAGCCGATCGCCGGCAAGATTGCCGAGCGACTCGGGCCGACGCTCAAACTGATGGGCGCCGCGCTGCTCATCGGCATCGCGGTCGCCATCCCCCTTGGCATCCTCTCCGCGCTCCGGCAGTATTCGTTTCTCGATTACTTCGCCACCGTCGCGGCATTCGGCGCGATCTCGATCCCGTCCTTCTTCCTGGCGCTGGGCGCGATCTTCATCTTCGCGCTGAAACTCGGCTGGCTGCCGGTGGCGGGCATGACCACGGTCGGCCAGCCCGGAAGCTTTCTCGACTCGCTCAAACACCTGGTGTTACCCGCGTGCATCCTGGGCCTGGGCGAGGCCGCGCCGCTCATTCGCTACACGCGCTCCAGTATGCTCGAAGTTATTCGCCAGGACTATGTCACAACCGCGCGCGCCAAAGGGCTGCGTGAGCGCGCCGTCATCTATCGCCACGCCCTTCGCAATGCCCTTATCCCGCTGGTGACGGTCGTCGCGCTCGGTCTACCTCGCCTGCTTGGCGGTACCGTGATCATCGAGACGGTCTTTGCCTGGCCCGGCATGGGCCTGCTCGCGATCACGGCTGTGCGTGGCCGCGACTATCCGGTCATTATGGCGATCAACCTGATCAGCGCGGTAATGATTGTCGTCAGCAACCTGCTGGCCGACGTGATTTATGCAGTCATTGACCCACGTATCAAGTACACGTAGGCGGATCACAAGTTGGCAGGTTGCAGGTTGCAAGTTGCAGGTTTCGGCTGACCAGCACAGTGACTTCCGCACAAACGGCTTGCCAACTTCAATCCACAACCTGCAACTTGCAACTTGTAACCCAGCCGGAGGGAGACGCATGGCGGAGACCAGCCAGCCCATACCCCCGCAATCGCTGACACAACCACCAGCGGCCAAGACGCCGCGGCCGGGCGCCGTGCTGGCTACCGCCCAGCCGATCCGGCGCAGTTCCACGGTCTGGCAGCGTTTCCGCCGCCACCGCGTCGCGCTCATTGGCATGATCTTCTTCGTCGTCCTGACCGTGGGCGCGGTCGGCGCGCCGATCTTTGCCCTGCATGATCCGTATAAAGTGGACATCAGCGCCTATCGAAAAGGACCGAGCCAGAAGCATATCCTCGGTACCGACTCGTCCGGGCGCGATGTCTGGTCGCGTGTTCTCTATGCCGGGCGCGTCTCGCTCTCGGTCGGGCTGGTGGCTGTCTCGATCTATACCGCGATCGGCGTCATCCTCGGGTCACTGGCGGGCTATTACGGTCACTGGGTGGATTCGGTCATCATGCGCCTGGTGGACATCGTCCTCTCGTTCCCGTCACTGATCATCATTATCACGATCGTCTCGGTCGTGGGACCGAGTATCTATAACGTGATGGTGGTGATCGGCTTGCTCGGCTGGCCGCCGATCACTCGCATCGTGCGGGGATTATTCCTCTCGCTGCGCGAACGCGAGTTCGTGCTTGCCAGCCGTACGGTCGGCGTGCCCAACGGCCGGATCATCTTCCGGCACATCTTGCCAAACGCACTCGCACCAGTCATCGTCGCGGCGACCTTCGGGGTGGCGAACGCCATCCTGCTCGAAGCGGGGCTAAGCTTCCTCGGGCTGGGCGTGCAGCAACCGACGCCGAGTTGGGGCAACATGCTGACCGATGCTCAACAAATGACGGTATTACAGACGATGCCCTGGCTGTGGGTGCCGCCTGGCGTGATGATCGCGCTGGCGGTCCTCTCGATCAACTTTATCGGCGATGGCCTGCGCGACGCGCTCGATCCTTATCTGCTGCGCTAGGCGCGCGACAGATAGGCGAATCAGGCATTGACCTCGACGACGAGATACTGCCCATCGGTCGTGACCGGATAGGTCTCGGCCTGGTATGGGCCGCGCACCATCCCTGGCGCGGGCGCGTCCTCAGCAGTGAGCGCGGCGCCGGACTCTACACTGACATCATACCGGCGCACGCGCAGTCGTTCGGGATCGCACCACGACTGCCCCGTCCGGATGTCGAACTCCCAACCATGCCAGGAACAAGTGAGGATTTCTCCCGGCCGGGTGTATTCGATCGCCCCCGGCGTGCGCGCCTGGATTAGTCCGAAAATCTTCCCCTGGCAGAGCGGCCCGCCCTGGTGGGGACAGCGGTTCCGCAGCGCGAAGAATTCACCACTCAGATTGAAAATCCCGATCGAGCGCCCGGCGACCTCGACGATCTTCCGCCCACCCGGCGGAATTTCGTCCACCGCCGCCACGACATACCGCGCCATTCCCTTCCCCTCGCTCCTCATTGATTCAGCGTCGAGAGAGAGACGGATTGAACCGCAGAGACCGCAGAGAGGGACGGAGAGAGCACGATTAATGGTTTCTCGTTCTCGGCGGTCTCTGCGAGCTCGGCGGTCAAATTTGTTCCCTCTCTGTGTCCTCTGCGTTAAACCGTCCCCTCGCTTGCGACGTCCGGCAGCCGGTAGAGGCGCCGCGCGTTGTCGTAGAAGATCTGGCGGCGGGTGTCGTCCGGCAGGCGGATGGGGAACGCGGTGTCGGGCGCGTCCCAGTCCCAGTGGGCGTAGTCGCTGGCGAAGATCAGGCGGTCGGCGCCGATCTGCTCCAGGACTTGCTTGAAGTACACCGGCTTATGCGGCTCCTCGATCGGCTGCGTGCAATACCAGACGTGTTCGCGCAGGTACTCTGAGGGCAGGCGCTTCAAGTGCGGCACTTCCGCCCTCAGGAGCCGGTAGGTATTATCCAGCCGCCACATCAGCGAAGCCGCCCAGCCAAACCCGTTCTCGGCGGAGACGACGCGCAGCGTGGGAAAGCGTTCGAAGACCCCTTCGACCACCAAACTAATCAGGTTGGCCTGCATCGCCTGAGCCGGCCCAACGTGATCCTCGATGTAGAACGAGGGCCAGCCACAGCCCGTAATCGGCTGCCCGCCCGATCCGAACGCGTGTGACATCACCGCCAGGTCGTTTTCGGCGCACGCCTCGTAGATCGGCCAGTACTTGCGGCGGCCCATTGGCTCGCGCGGCCGACCGCTGAACTGCACCTGGACGAAGCGCTTGTCGCTGGCTCGCCGCTTGATCTCCGCGACCGCCAGGTCGGCGTGCTCGAACGGCACGATGATCGAGGCGCGCAGCCGCGCGTCTTTCTCCAGCCACTCGGCCACCTGCCAGTCGTTGACCGCCGTCGCCAGCGCCGCGTCGAACTCGGGATTGAGCTGACTGCCGACACCAGTGAGCGGGTTCAGGACGCCATAGACGATATTCCACTCGTCGAGGAGCTGGTGAATCATGAAGTCGCAGTCCGCGCCGGCCTGGCGGCCGGACGGCGGCCAGGCGTCGTTGCGCCGGTTCAGGAAGCGGGGATAGTTCGCGCCGGAATAGCCGCGCCGGCCAAAGGTCTTGATGTGTTCCAGCCAGCGCTGGGGGAGAAATGGATAGAGATCCTGCTCCGAATCGAGCTCGTTATGGATGTCGCAATCAATAATCGCCGGCTTCGTCCGGACCGCCGTCGTCGTGCGCTCAAGCGTCGTCGCCATGATCATGCCTCCTTCCCAGCGGCTGCTGGGCTTACCAGCCGGTAGAGCGACCGGGCGTTCTCACTTGCAATCTTCCGTGCCAGCGTTTCCGGCAGCGCCGGCAGCAACTCCTGCACCGGATCGTCGTCGTGCTGGTGCGGGTAGTCGCTGGCGAAGAGCAGCAGATCGTCCGAACCGAGCTGCTCGATGACCGCCAGCAGTTCATCGCGCGTCGGTGGCGCGTCAAGCGGCTGGATGGTCAGCCGGACATGCTCGCGGATGTAGGTCGCCGGCGATCGTTTCACCCACGGCACCAGCTGGCGCAGGTTGCGCCACTCCTTGTCGAAGCGCCACATGAACGCCGGCAGCCAGGTGAAGCCGCTCTCCAGCAAGGCGACGCGCTGCTGTGGGAAGAGGTCAAAGACCCCCTCGCTGATGATGCTGGTGAGTTGCGATTGAAAAACCTGCGCCATCCCGGCGTATTCCTCGAAGTAGTAGGACGGCCAGCCGGACGGGAAGGGCGGGTTGCCCGGCGCGCCGCCGAAGTGCAGTCCCGCGACCAGGTTGTGCCGGGCGATCGCGTCCCACATTGGCCGGTAGAGCCGGCTGCCATACGGATGCGCCGAGCGCACCGGCAGCAGCGCCTGCACGAAGCCAGGATGGTCGCCCACACGATCGATCTCGCGCGCGGCCAGTTCGGGCAATTGCACCGGCACGACGATCGAGGCGCGCAGGCGCGGCTCCTTGTCCAGCCACTCCGCGATCTGCCAGTCGTTGACCGCGCTGGCGAACGCGACCGCCGCCTCGGGGTTATGCAGGCTGTCGATCGCATAGAGACAGTTCAAGATTGCGACTTCGACGCCGAGCGGATCGAGCGCCTGCTCGCGGAGGAGCGCAAGACTCGATCCCGCCGGACCACTTTCCGGCACACTGCCGGGGCGAGCCGCGAGTGGCGCGTTCTTTGGGTAATAGGTCTCGTTCGCGCCTTTGAAGACCGACTGCCGGACATGCTCGACCCAGTAGGGCGGTAAATACGGCAAGAGCGCCTCGACCGAGGGGACCGTGTTATGGACATCGCAATCAATCAACGCGGCGCGCACGCCAGCTGCGCCCGCCCGTTCGGCTACAGTGCCGGTCACGTCATAACCCTCCCACTTCCCTTCCCCGCGACGATACGTCAACGCTACGACGACGTGCGAGATGTGTCAAGTTCCGCCACAGGTTCCACGGCCGGCTGCACAGCGTGTCCTTCGACTGGAGCGCTGGCGCCGCACGATTTTGGCAGGGGCAGTGTGCCCGTGAAGATAGCGCCGCCTTCGGCACGATTCCGCGCCGTCAGGTCGCCGCCGTGCGCCAGCAGGATGCGCCGCGCGATGGCGAGACCCAGGCCCGCGCCGCCCGTGCGCCGGTTGCGCGACGTCTCGCCGCGATACAGGGGGTTGAAGAGGTGGGGTAAGTCCTGTGCTGGAATCCCCGGTCCAGTATCCGCGATGGTCAGCGTCACGGCGTCCGGACCGGCGCGGCACGCCGCCCATACATTGCCACCACCCGGCGTGTAGCGCACCGCGTTATCAAGGAGGTTCTCCACCGCGCGCGTCAGCAGGTGGCTGTCGCCGTCAACAACGCACGGCTCGTCCCGACTATCAAGGACGAGCCGCACGTCCTTCGCCTCGGCCAACGGCTGCAAACTCTCCACCTGCCGCCGCAGCAGCGCGGCGAGGTCCACCGGCTGATCGTTCGGCGTCTGATCCAGGTATTCCAGGCGGGTATAGTCGAAAAGGTCCGTCACCAGCCGCTCCAGCGCCGCCGCCTTATCGCGCGCGACCGCGATGTAGCGCGCTCGCTTCGCCGGCGTGTCGGCCAGTCCCTGTTCCAGCCCATCCAGGTGACCGCGCAGTGAGAAGAGCGGGGTGCGGAGGTCGTGGACGACCGCGCCGATAAAGAAGCGCCGCTCCTGCTCCAGCGCGGCCTGCGCTTGCAGCGCTTCGCGCAGCCCCGCGCTCATGGCGTCAAACGCCGCGCCGACCTCGGCGACCTCGCGCACTCCTGACGACGGCACGGCGACATCGAGGTTGCCGACAGCGATCTGCCGGGCCGCGCGACTCGTGGCCGCCAGCGGTCGCAGCACCATGCGGCCAAGCAGCCAGGCGAGCGTGGCGAGCGTGACGAGCAGTGTGCCGAACCCCACGAGCGGCACCAGCCAGAACGCGCCGGGACCGCCCTGGCGCGTGCCGGTGTAGATGTCCGCTGTGCGTGCCGGATTCGTGCCGGGCAGTACTAGCCTTCGGGCGTTGCGCGCCTGGTAGGCGCCGGTCCCCGCGAGCGGATCGGCGGTGCTGCGGTAGACCTCGCGACCATTCTCGTAGAGCACGAAATCCACGCCGAGCGGGGCGAATTGTGCCCGCGTTGCTGCCTGCCACGCCGGATCGTCCCACTCGGCCGCGCCGGCGGTCAGGCGCTCGTCAAGCTGCGGATTGGCACCCCACCAGCCGCCTCCGGAACCGTGCCACTGGGAGACGGCCACGGCCAGTGTCACGCACACCGGCACGAAGAAGGTGATGGCGAGTGCCAACGCCAGCCAGCGGCGCAACGGCAGGGTAAAGCCTCTGTTCATCGGCGTTCCCCCTCGAAGCGGTAGCCAACGCCCCAGACCGTCACGATGTAGCGTGGCTGGGCGGGGTTCTCCTCAATCTTCTCCCGCAACCGGCCGATGTAGACCGTCAGCGCGTGCCGGTCGCCATACTCGCCCCAGAACCGCTCGAAGAGGTGCTCGCGGGTGAAGACCTGGCGCGGGTGCTCGGCAAAGAGTTGTAGCAAGTCGAACTCGCGCGCGGTCAACGCCACCGGCTGGCCGTTCACGCGCGCCTCCCGCGCGCGGAGGTCGAGCGCCAACCGGCCATAATCGAGCAGGGTGGTGGGCGACGCTTCGCCGCGCTGGGAGCGCCGGAGAACGGCCTTGACGCGCGCGACCACTTCGCCCGGCGTCGCGGATTTGACAATGTAATCATCAGCGCCTAGGCCCAGGCCGCGAATCTTGTCGCTATCCTCCTGGCGCGCGCTGAGAAACAACACCGGCACGTCGCTCTGCCCGCGAAGCTTCCGCACGACCTCGAAGCCCGACTGGCCGGGCATCATGATGTCGAGCAAGACGCAGTCCACCGGCGTGCGTTCGAGCGCGGCCAGCGCGCTGGGGCCATCGTGGGCCGCCAGCACCGCGTAGCCCGCCGCTTCGAGAAAGTCGCGCAGCAGTTCGACGATGTCCTCCTCATCGTCCGCCACCAGCACGGTCGTCGTTCGCTCCATCCCGGTCCTCGCGCCAGTCGGGGTATCGGCCTACAAGACCATTATGGTCGGCATCCTGGCCTCATGCCAGCAATCTGACGTGGCGCGAGGAAGAGCTAACGCGCTGTTGAGGATTTATTGACTTTTTCGCCCACAGCCTTGTGACACCTGGCCTATACGCTGGCACATGTGCAGTGACGCACGCCTGGCTACTCCGGGTGTAGTCAGAGACAGGATCGGTAAGGAGGTTGTTGACGATGAAAACCGCGACGACGATCGCCCAGTGGCTCGTGCGCTGCTGCGGTGTCGTCCTCATCGCACTGGGGCTGCTGTTCTGGACCGAGAATGCGCTGAGTCTCGTCCCCATTCATATGCTGCTGGGGCTGGTGCTCGTGTTGTCCCTCTGGACGCTGGCCGGCCTGGCCGCGCGCGCCGGCGTGAATCCTGGCCTGGTGGC
>DASUBC010000334.1:0-8836 GCA_035763465.1 Thermomicrobiales bacterium | reverse complement strand
GTAGCGCCGGGACTCGCCAGGAGGCGGCGAGTTGACGAGGTGAGGGTCGATCGAACGATTCGGCGGATGGCCCTCCGGCTGGCACGGTCGTCACGGACAGCACAAACCGTGGGCGCGAGTCCACGACAGAACCTGTCCGGCGTGTCTCCCTCAGACTGACTGCTCAGTTTCATGCTCCTCCGTATGGTCTTCTCGCCATCTGGCCGTTGGTCCGTGAATTGGCAGGCAGCGTTTTGCTGTCTGTCTCAGTAAGGCATTGCCTGCTGAATGGCGAGGAGAGCGCAATATGTGCGGTATCTTTGGCTACGTCGGCCAGCCGGCCGACGTGGGTGGCATGGTGCTGGGCGCCCTGAAGCGCCTCGAATATCGTGGCTATGATTCCTGGGGTGTCGCGATTCGCGAGAATAGTCATGTAGCAGTCCAGAAACGGGCCGGCAAGATTGGCGATGCGCTGGTCACGCTGCCGCCATCGGGCCTTGGTTTTGGGCACACGCGCTGGGCCACGCACGGCGGCGTTACTGACAGCAACGCCCACCCTCATCTCGATTGCACCGGACGCCTCGCGCTGATTCACAACGGCATCATCGAAAACTTCCGCGAACTGCGCGACGAACTGCGCGCGCGCGGCCACCGGTTCGCGTCGGACACCGACAGCGAAGTCATGGCCCATCTGGTGGAGGAGCGCCTCGCCGCCGGCCTATCGCTGGCCGACGCGGTACGCGCCGCGTTCGTCCGGCTCCAGGGCCTGAACGCGGTCATCGTGATGGACGTGACCCGGCACGAGCTGGTCGCGGTGAAGACGATCTCGCCGCTCGTGCTGGGTCTGGGGCGCGGCGCGAACTATGTCGCCTCCGACACCACCGCGATCGTGGATTACACCCGCGATGTCGTCTACCTCGACGATAACCAGGTCGCTATCGTGCGGCCGGACGAGGTGACTTTGCTGGACCTGCACACCGGCGCGCCGTTGCCGTTGCGCCGCGAGCGGGTGGACTGGGACGCGGGCGACGTGGGCCTGCACGACTACCCCGACTTCATGTCGAAGGAGATGGCCGAGCAGGGGCCGGTCGTCCACCGGATCGCCACGCAGTACGGGCAGCACGCCCGCGCGCTGGCCGACCTGATCTGGGACTCGTACGGCGCGTTTCTCGTCGGCTGCGGCACGGCATCGTACGCGGCGCTGACCGGCATGTACCTCTTCAGCCGGATTGCCCGCCGTCACGTCAACGCGGTGCTCGGTTCGGAGTTCAAGTATCAGGAGCACTTCCTCACCGATCGCTCGCTGGCGCTGGCGCTGTCGCAGAGCGGAGAGACCGCCGACATCATCGAGGCGATGGTGACCTCGCGGGCGCGCGGGGCGAAGATCGCCGCGCTCGTCAATGTGCGCGGCTCGACGCTCGACCGGATGGCCGATTTCAGTGTGCCGCTTGGCGCGGGGCCGGAGCAATGTGTCCTCTCGACCAAAGCCTACACCGCGAAACTCGCCATCCTGCTGCTGACGGCGCACACCCTCGCGGGCACGCCGGACGTTGGCCGCGACATCCTTCTGCGCGCGGCGCGCGAGCTCGACCGGTTTCTCCACGAGGGCGGCTCGGACCGCGTGCGCGCGGTCGCCGAGCAGATTGCCGGCGCGGAGCATCTCTATGTGATCGGGCGCGGCCTCAGTTATCCGACCGCGCTCGAAGCGGCGCTGAAGATCAAGGAAGTCAGTTACGTCCACGCCGAAGGGTTCGCGGGGGGCGAGTTGAAGCACGGGGTTATCGCCCTGATCGCGCCGGGCACGCCCTGCCTTGTCTTCGCGCCCAACGACGAAACGCGCGATGATATTCTCTCCGGCGCGATGGAGATGAAGTCGCGGGGCGGCTTCATTATCGGCGTGGCGCCGAACTTCGACCCGGTCTTTGATGTCCACCTGCCGGTAGCCGATGCCGGCGATGCCGCGCCCATCGTCAATGCGCTGCCCGCGCAACTGCTGGGCTATCACCTGGCGCGGTTGCGCGGCTACGACCCCGACAAACCTCGGAATCTGGCGAAGAGTGTCACGGTGAAGTAAAACGCCGGTACAGTTCCTGCGGGAAGCGATTGTAGGAAATTGGTATCGAGGGGCGTGCGTTAGAATGGTAGAAGCGACGAGGACGCGCGCGATTGCCCTTGCCCCCGCAATGATTGATTCGCACGCGCACCTCGACGATGAAGCGTTCGCGCCTGACCGCGCCGCCGTGCTGGCGCGGGCACGAGCGGCGGGAGTCGGCGCGATCGTCAATGTGGGCTACAATGCCGCGCGCTGGGCGACGACGGCCGCGCTCTGCGCCACCTACCAGTACGTATACGCTGTGCTCGGTGTGCATCCACACGACGCGGCGGACTGGGACGACGCGCTGGCTGCGCGATTAGCTGCGGCCTTGAAGGAACCGAAGGTAGTGGGACTGGGGGAGATCGGCCTGGACTTCTACCGGAACTATGCCCCGCCCGAGCGCCAGCGCGCGGCCTTCCGCGCGCAACTGGCGTTGGCTGCGGACCCGGCCTTGCCGGTGGTCATCCATAGCCGGGCAGCGGAAGATGAAGTGGTGGTGACGCTGGCCGAGGCGGGCGTCACGCGAGGTGTGCTGCACTCGTTCTCCGGGTCGCTCGCCACCGCCGAACGCGCGCTGGCGCTGGGCCTCCACCTCTCGCTGACCGGGCCAGTCAGCTATCCGAAGGCCGAGCATCAACGCGAGCTGGCGCGGCTGATCCCACTGGACCGGCTCTTGCTGGAAACCGATTGTCCGTACCTGGCGCCGCAAGCGCGGCGGGGCAAGCGCAACGAACCGGCGTTTGTCCGCTATACCGCCGAGGCGATCGCGGCGGCGCGCGGCGAGCCGGCCGAGCAGGTGATCGCGGCGACCACGGCGAACGCGATCCAGCTGTTCGGCCTGCCCGGCGATGCCGGGACGGCGCCGAGTACTACTGAACTGGAGCAGACCTGTTGACGACGCTGGTGCTGGCGACACAGAATCCCGGCAAAGTGCGCGAGTTCGCGGAACTGCTGGCGGCTGCCGGGCTGCCTGCGCGCGTCATCGGGTTGCGGGAAGCCGGCGTCAGCGCGCCGGAAGAGACGGGTACGACGTTTCGGGAGAATGCCATTCTCAAAGCACGCCACGCTGCTGCGACAAGTGGGCAGCTGGCACTGGCCGACGACTCGGGGCTGGAGGTGGACAGTCTGAACGGCGCGCCTGGTGTCTATTCCGCCCGCTACGCTGGGCCGAATGCAGACGATGAGGCCAACCGGCGGCAACTGATCGCCGCGCTGGAGGCTGTGCCGGACGCCGCGCGCACGGCGCGGTTCCGCTGCGCGCTGGCGATCGCCGGGCCAGACGGCGCGGTCGAAGTGGTGGAAGGCGTGTGCGAGGGCACGATCAGCATAGAGCCGCGCGGCACGAATGGCTTCGGCTACGATCCGCTCTTCGTGTTGCCGGAGCGCGGCCAGACCATGGCCGAACTAACTCCGGCTGAGAAGAACGCCATCAGCCATCGCGCGCGGGCGACCGTGCTGGCGCTGCCCATCTTGCGGCGGCGCCTGGTGGCCGAACCGGCCGCCGCGCTGGAGCGAGGCTAGTGGTGGTTGGCGCCGAGCAACGGGTACAGCCGGCTTCCTTCGAACAGGCGCCTGGGCGGCGGCTCTACTGGCTGACAGTCTGGCGGCGCTGGCTGGCGCTGCGCTTTGGGCCGGTCGCGCCACACGGCGTGTTGCTCGTCGCCCTCTATGCCATGTTCGCTTTGCTCGCCCGGCTGATTTCTTTCGGGCGGGTGCAGCGCAGCACCGCGCTTGTGGTCATCGTCGTCCTGGTGGCCGCCCTGTTCGTCGTGATGGTCGGACTCTTTGTGCGTGCGCTCTGGGCGGCTTTGCGCGGAACCTGCGGTCGTGAACTGCCGGGAAGTCTCCGCCCAATTCTGGCCGCTACCCTCGGCGCGGGGTTGTGTCTGGTCACGTTGCCCCGCCTCTTCTCCAAAGATGTGCTCAGTTATCTGGTGTATGGCCGGGCGTTCGGCGCGTACGGTCTCAACCCGTACACGACGAACCCGATCAACATGCAGTACGACTTCAACTTCCGGCTGATTGACTGGCACGATGCCGTGTCGGTCTACGGGCCAGTTTGGACGCTGATCTGTACGGCGCTCTACAAAGTGGTGCATCCGTTCGCCACGACCCATGTCTGGGGCTACGTCGTCGGCTTCCGGCTGCTGGCGCTGGCATTCCACCTGGGAAGCGTCGTGCTGGTCTGGCAGATTTTGGGCCGGCTCAGGCCGCGCGAGCAGGTGGCCGGCACGATCTTCTACGCCTGGAATCCTCTGACGTTGATTGAGTTCGCCGGCAACGGCCACAACGATGCCGCGCTCGTCTTCTTTCTGCTGGCCGCCCTGGCGGCGCACACCGCCGAGCGGCGCCGGCCCGCGCTGGTCGCGCTGTGTCTCGCGCTCTCCGTGCTGACGAAGTTCATCACGCTCCTGATCGTACCCGCCTACGCCCTGCTGCTCTGGCGCAGCGCGCCGGACCTGCGCGCCCGGTTCATCGCCTGGGGCAAAGCGGTCGGTATCGGTCTGGCCGCGTGTGTGCTGCTCTGGGCGCCCTTTGCCGCCGCACTACGGCATCCAGGTTTTCTGGTTACATCGTCGGCGGCGTCGGCCTACGATAATTCCCTGCTCGAACTGGTCTACTGGAGCCTGCGCCACCTGTTCGCGGCGGTGCTGCCGGCGGCTCGCAGCGATGAACTGGCGAATACCATCGTGAAAACGCTTGGCCGGCTGGCGTTCGTCGTCATCTGGGGCGTGCTCACCTGGCGCGCACGCTCGACGGCGCGCTTCATTCATGCGTCCTTCTGGATTCTCTTTGCCTATCTGGTCCTGGCGACGCCCTGGTTCTGGCCGTGGTACGTGACCTGGCTGGTTGCCCTCGCGCCGCTCACGAGCGAGCGGCGCGCGACGGCGGCAACGCTGACCTTTTCAGCGTCGGTACTGGTTTTATATGTTCTCTGGGGCAATCAATTACCGTACGATCGTGGGAGTATGTATCCCATCCATAATATCGTCGCCTTTGGCTTACCGTTGCTGGTGCTCTGGCTCCAGTTACGGCGCGGCGGCGCGGAAAATGAACCTGTGTATGCCGGCGGCGCCGATCTGGCGCACGCGCGGCTGCCAGCAAGCAGTTAGCGGTGTGCGGTGTACCACGCCGGTATATCCCCCACCGAGGTAGAACGAGGCAACGATATGGTTGCAACAGAAGACCAGAGCACACGGAAGACGATGGCGGCAATGTTGCCCATTGTCGCAGTGTCGGGTCGCTGGGGCAAAACGACCACGGCCCGGCTGCTCGAAGCGATGGTGCGCGCGGAGCGACCCCGGCTGGCGCTCTGGCTGGATCAGGGCGTCTGGGTCAATGGCCGGCGACAGCCGGGCGAGCTGGTGCCGTGGGGGCAGGCCATTCGCGCGCTGGCGCATGGCGAGCTCGACCTGGCGATTCAAGAGTTGGACGCGCCGATGGTGAACGCGGTCGGCCTGCCACCCGCGACCTATGGCCTGGCCATCATCACCTCTTTCTGTGGTAACGACGAGGTGTGCCTGGCCGATCCTCGCTCGGCGATCGAGCACCGGGCGCAACTGGCGGTCGCCCGCGCGGTCCATCCCGAGGGCGCGCTCGTGCTCAACGCCGACGACCACGCCGTGGTGGATGAAGGCGGCGTGACGATTGGCGAGCGTCTCTACTACGGGTCAAGCCGCCGGAACCCAATTATCCGCGCTCAGCTCGCGAATGGCGGCCGGGCGGTGACCAGTTCGGACGGCATGATCGCCCTGCGCGAGGGCCGCCGGTCGCAACCAGTCGCGGCGGTGCGCGAGGTCGCGATCTCGCTCGGCGGCGCGATCGTCTTTCAGGTACAGAACGCGCTGGCGGCGGTCGCGGCGGCCTGGCAGCTGGGCGTGCCGGCCGACCGCATCGCGGCGGCGCTGCGTGACTTCACGTCCACGCCGACCTTGCTGCCGGGCGCGTGCAACCAGTTTACGATTGCCGGCGCGACCGTTGTGGTGGACCGGCTGCACGACGCCTATAGCGCCCGGTTGCTGATGCGCGGACTGCGGCGGGTGCGTGGGCGCCGCCGCCGGCTGGTCGTGTTACCCGAATCGTTGCCGATCGCCCCGGCGAGCGCGCTGGAAATCGGCCGGCTGATGGGCCATTCGTTCGATCTGGTGATCACGCACGAACGGGCTGGCGGCGATCCCGCTGTGATCGAGGCGCTCCGGGCCGGCATCGCGCTCAACCCTGTGCCGCCGATGGTGCTGGCGATGCCGGACGAAGCGGCTGCGCTCGACCGTGCGCTGCAACTGGTCAACCGGAACGACCTGGCCCTGGTGCTGGCGGCCGACCTCTCGTTCGTGCTCCGGACGCTGCTGACACACCGGCTTCCCGATCTGGTTGGCACGCCTGGCGAGTAAGGGTGAGACGGGCAGTGGGTTCTCCTCAGCACGGTGCTGAACTACTGGCGCAGCGTGAGGCTAGCGCGCTGCCCGACTGCCCGACTTATCCGTGCTTTACGTTGCTGCTGCTGCTGTGTTAGCATCGGCGCGTTGTGTGTCAGCCGGCCGGCCGGCGCACATGCGGCAGGATAGTCGAGGTAGAGAGGAACAGCATGGAGAGGTTGCTCACCGGGAGCGCCAGCGATACTGGACGTGTGCGGGAGCATAACGAAGATAGCGTCCGGATCGCCGATCCAGCGGCGTCCCTGGTGCAACAACGTGGCCTGCTGGTGGCCGTTGCTGACGGCATGGGCGGCCACGAGCGGGGTGAGGTCGCCAGTAACCTCGCCATTGAAACACTCTTTTCCTCCTATTACGACCCGGAAACTACAGTTGGCAACGCGCCGAACGATGTCATCGCGGCGCTCGAACAGGGCTTCAAAGCCGCCAACGATGAGATTCGCGCGGAAACAACCGGCGGCCCGACGGCTGGTTCGATGGGGACAACGATGGTCGCGGCCGTCGTGCGGGGCGATCATCTCACGGTCGCGAACGTCGGCGATAGCCGCGCCTATCTGGTGCGCGCCGAAGCCGCCACGCAGATCACGCGCGACCACTCGCTGGTTGCCGAACAGGTCACAAAGGGACTGATCACGGCTGAGGAAGCGCGCGATAGTATGGCCCGCAATGTCATTACGCGTGCGCTTGGTCATCTGCCTAAACTGGATGTGGACATCTTCGAGATCCAGTTACTGCCGGACGATCGCGTTATTCTGTGCTGCGACGGTGTGCATGGTCATGTCGAGCCGGCGGATTTCGCCGAGATTGCGCTGCACAATGCGCCGCAGCAGGCGAGCCAGGCGCTCATTGACCTCGCGCTCGAGCGGGGTTCGACCGATAACGTGACCGCCGCCATGCTCAGTTACGCGCCTACTGCCATGGCTGAGACTGCTGTGGACCGCACGCCGGCTGGTGGCGGCAGCAAGGTTGGCCTGCTGGTTGCCCTGGTGGCGCTGGTGCTCATCATCGCTATCGCCGCCGCGCTGTATTTCTTCTTCCTGAGCTGACCGCGGGCCAGGTGGTGTAGCGGTATCGAGCGTGAGCGGCTGGGACGTTTCGTGCCGGTCTCGACAAGCAATTGCGGCGTCGTTATACTGATACGGAACTACGCCTGCCCTCGTAGCTCAATGGACAGAGCACCTGGCTTCGGACCAGGGGGTTGTGGGTTCGAATCCTGCCGGGGGCGCTACAACCGCAGTAGTGCTGGAAAAACGGGCCGATACACCGCCCACAGACCTTGCGATAACTCCCTGGCTCCTGTCGCCGCTAGATTGACTGCCGCCAACAGCGGTAGTTGTGCTGTGCGTGGGCCAGCACGCGGAGATTTGGGCTGTTTAGCGTGCTTGTCGTGTGCGTAGAGACACGCCATCGCTGGGCGGGGCGACTGGCGCGTCAGTGCGGCCAGATCACGCTCGGTGAATGCCCGGATGGCGTCGCGCTCGGCGCTCACTCTAGTGGGTGCCGTATCCGTTTGGGATTCACGCTATGCGCTACTGCTGTCTCTTGAGTTGCTGTTCAAGAAACGCCCTGAGCACGACCGCATCGTTATGCTCTGAGTCTCGCGCCCCGTAGACCAGGGTAATATCGCCGGTGCGCGCCGCCTGGAGTAGCGGCTGCCAGGCTGCCGGTTGCGCCTGGAGTTCGGCGGTGTAGCGGCGCTGGAACTCTGACCACTTTGCCGGGTCGTGCTGGAACCACTGGCGCAATTCAGCGCTGGGAGCCACCTCCTTCACCCAGGCCGTCAGTGCCAGGTCGGCTTTCTTCACGCCGCGCGGCCAGAGCCGATCGACCAGATACCGCGCATTGTCGTCTTGCGCTGGCTCGTCATACGCTCGTTTGATGCGAATCATGCTGTTTCCTCCCGCTGATGCGCCTGCCCCCGCCGTGCGGCTCAGGAGGGAAGGTGACGTCCGGACACGCCGGAGAGCGACTTGATCGTCAATTGCGATCCCCGGCGCGGGCGGCGCCACGGGTCGCCATTTGCACGTACGCGTCCTCCCCTCTGAGCGTATCACAGGCAAGAGCGTCGAACGTTAGCGAAAGCCGAGGTGGGGACGGAGCCAGTAGTGGTTACCCTTTGACCGAGCCGGCCGTCAGTCCCTGGACGACATACCGCTGTACCACCATGAAGAGGATGACCGTGGGCACCGTCACCATTACTGCGTCGGCCATCATCGGCCCCCAGAGGAGCACATCACCGATGATAAAGCTGTAGAAACCGACCGGGAAGGTCCGCAGCGGCGAGCGTTGGACGAGGACGGCGGCATAGAGGAACTCATTCCAGGAATTG
>DASUBC010000333.1:0-2080 GCA_035763465.1 Thermomicrobiales bacterium | reverse complement strand
GCGATCAACGCGCAGCCGTCTTGCCATGCGGTCGTAGATGATGCGCGTCTGCTCCGCGCCGTCCGGCGCGCGGCGCACGACCAGGCCGCACGCCGCCGCGTCACCCAGGTCAAAGTCCAGCTCAAGTTCGAGCTGCGCGCCACGCAGGTTGGGCAGCAGGTCGCGCGTGTCCGGCGTCACGGCGACGTCCACAAGGCGCTGATGCTCGCCGCGCAGCAGGCCGACTTCCGGCGCGGGGCGCTGACCCAGGTCGCCGTCGGGATGCAGAAAGAGGACGCGCGGCAGGGCCATGACGCCCGACCAGCCGGCCGCCACCTGCGCCGCCGCGCCGCGTCCTTCGCGCAGCCAGCCCCAGATGATACGCCGGCCCTGATCATCTTCAAATGACTGCGGCGCATACCAGCGGCCGGGATCGAGGATGCCCATCTTCTCCGGCGTGAAGCGGTGACCGGCATAGGCGCCAACCATGTAGGCAGTGTAGACCGGGTGGCCGTCCCAGACCGACGGCGCCAGCACATACTTCCCATCGAGGGGGAAGAAGTCGGGGCACTCCCACATCGTGCCGGTCCAGATCGGCTCCTTTTGGGTCAGGTCGCCGGTGCAGAGCGGGTGCAGATACTCCCAGTGAATGAGGTCGTCGGAGCGATAAAGTAGCGCCGTGCCGCCCACGCGCGAGATGCCCGACCCTACGGTGAGATACCAGCCATCGCCCTCGCGCCAGGCGGTGGGATCGCGGTATTGCACGAGATCAAGTCCGGCCGGTCGCGCCGGGATGACCGGATTGCCGGCGTACTTCTCAAAAGTGCGGCCGTCGCGGCTGGTGGCAAGGCAGATGAGCTGCTCACGCGCGCCGTCGCCACGCACGCCAGTGTAGAGCAGCGCCAGCGCGCCGTCCCGCTCGACCGCGCAGCCCGACCAGCAGCCGGCTTCGTCGGGCGAATCAGGCGTT
The DNA here is from genome assembly GCA_035763465.1 of Thermomicrobiales bacterium. GTDB lineage: Bacteria > Chloroflexota > Chloroflexia > Thermomicrobiales > CADCWN01 > DASUBC01. The sequence goes on along the minus strand of DASUBC010000333.1, from coordinate 1,131 downwards.
GGCGCGAGCGCGGGCGGCAGGTCGATCCAGTGGACGAGGTCGGTGCTGACCGCGTGCCCCCAGTGAATCGCACCCCAGAGCGGACCAAATGGGTTGTACTGGTAGAACAGGTGATATCCGCCGCCGAACTGAATCACCCCGTTCGGGTCATTCATCCAGTTCGCGGGCGGCAGGAAGTGGTAACGCGGCCGGTGCGGGTCGTCGCGCCGCCGCTCCCGCTCCGCCTGCGCCCAGACGGCAAACGCGGCGGGGTCGTGAAGGTTGGCGCTCTCCGTCGTCATCCTGCTCCCTCCATAACGCGCTCCATCAAGCCGGTACTGTACCCTATTTGCCTGCGCGGTGTTGCGTAACATACAGTGTAGGCGGCCCTCACCCCTGGCCCCCTCTCCCGCGCGGCAGGAGGGGGTGGTGCCGAACGGAGTGAGGCGGGAGTGAGGTTGATCACCAGCCACCCAGGAGCGCCTGATGAGCAGCCAGACCCGCCAATTCGATACCATCGTGATCGGCGTGGGCGGCATGGGCAGCGCCACCTGCTACCAGCTCGCCCGGCGCGGCCAGCGCGTGCTGGGCCTGGAGCGCTTCGCCATTCCGCACGAGCACGGGTCGTCACACGGCTACACGCGGATCATCCGACTCGCATACTACGAACATCCCTCCTACGTGCCGCTGCTACGGCGCGCGTACGACCTCTGGCGCGAAATTGAGCGCCAGGCGGGCGAACGATTGCTGCACATCACCGGCTCGCTCGACGCCGGCCCCGAGGCCAGCTGGGTCTTTCAGGGCGCACTGCTCTCGGCGCGCGAACACGACCTGCCTCACGAGGTCTTGACTGGCGCGGACATCAACGCGCGCTTCCCTGGCTACCAGCTTCCCGCGGATACATACGGCCTCTATCAGCCGGACGGCGGCTTTCTGACGCCCGAGCGCGCCACGATCGCATTCGTCAACGCGGCACAGGCCAGCGGCGCGGCGATTCACGCCGGCGAGCGTGTGCTCGACTGGACAGCAACGGCCGGCGGTGTGCGCGTCACGACCGATCAGGGCGTCTACGAAGCCGAGAGTCTCGTTTTCACCGCTGGCGCCTGGAACGCGACCTTGCTGCCCTTTCTGCGCGGCCTGGCCGCGCCAGAG
>DASUBC010000332.1:0-8235 GCA_035763465.1 Thermomicrobiales bacterium | reverse complement strand
GCTCGGCGCGCTCAGCCCCGAAGCGTACACGACGCTGTCGGCCGGCATGGACCTGATGGGCGCGCGGTCGAATAGCGGCGAGGGCGGCGAAGACCCCGACTGGTACAAGCCGCAGGCGGACGGCCGGCGGCGGCACAGCCGGATCAAGCAGGTCGCTTCCGGGCGCTTCGGCGTGACGGCGAAATATTTGGTCCACGCCGACGAACTCGAAATCAAAATGGCGCAAGGCTCGAAGCCGGGCGAGGGCGGGCAGCTGCCCGGCCACAAGGTGACGCACTTCATCGCCCGCCTGCGCCACGCGGTGCCCGGCACGCAGCTCATTTCGCCGCCGCCGCACCACGATATCTACAGCATCGAAGACCTGGCGCAGCTCATCTATGACCTCCGCACGGTCGCGCCGTTCGCGCGCGTCGGCGTCAAACTCGTCGCCACGGGCGGTGTCGGCACGATCGCGGCGGGCGTCGCCAAGGCGGGCGCGGACTACGTGCTGATCAGCGGTCACAGCGGGGGCACCGGCGCGTCGCCGCTCTCCTCGATCAAGGGCGCGGGGCTGCCATGGGAACTCGGCATCGCCGAAGCGCAGCAGACGCTCATCCGCAGTGGTCTGCGCGACCGGGTACGGCTGCGGACCGATGGCGGGCTGCGGACGGCGCGCGATGTGCTGATCGCAGCGGCGTTCGGCGCGGAAGATTACGGCTTCGGCACGGCCGCGCTGGTGGCGATGGGCTGCGATATGGCCCGGCAGTGCCACCTGAACACCTGCCCGGCCGGCATCGCGACGCAGCGCGAAGACCTGCGCGCGAAGTTCACCGGCACGCCGGAGAATGTCGTCACCTACTTCACCTGGCTGGCTGAGGAGGTGCGGCAGCTGCTGGCCGAACTCGGCCTACGCTCGCTCGACGACGCGATCGGCCAGACGCGGCTGCTGGTCCCGGCTGAGACGACCGGCCGTGCCGCCATGCTCGACTTCGGTGCGCTGCTTGCGCCAGCGCCGGTGGGCGCGCCGGTGCGCGAGGACGAGGCGAAGCGGCGCGGCGCGCTCCGCTCGGAACTGTCGAACCGGCTGCTGGCCGGCGCGCAGCCCGCGCTGGAAGGCGAGACACCGGTGACGCTGACCGACACGATCCGCAACGAGGACCGCGCGGCTGGCGCGGAACTGGCCGGCGCGATCGCGCGTGCGCTCGCGGCGGTCGAGACCGGCGGCACGGCGCCCCAGCCGGTGGAAGTCAATCTGACTGGCAGCGCGGGTCAGAGTTTCGGCGGCTTCTGCGTCAACGGGTTGACGTTGCGGCTGACCGGCGAAGCCAACGATTACGTCGGCAAGAGCATGTCGGGCGGGCTGATCACGATCGTCCCGACGGCGGCTTTCTCGTCCAGCGCGCGGACGATGACGCCGGTGCTGCTCGGCAACACCGTGCTCTACGGCGCGACTGGCGGCGAGCTTTTCGTCGCGGGCGCGGCCGGCGAGCGCTTTGGCGTGCGGAACAGCGGCGCGACGGCGGTGGTGGAGGGCGCGGGCGACCACTGCTGCGAGTACATGACGAGCGGCACCGTGGTGGTTCTGGGCGCGACCGGCCGCAACTTCGCCGCTGGTATGAGCCAGGGCCGCGCCTTCATCCTGGACGAAGAAGGCACGTTCCCCAGCCGCTGCAATCAGGATACGATCCTCCTCTCGCGTGTCGTACCGGGGTCAGACGAAGCGGCGATCGTCCACGCGCTGGTCGAGCGGCACTATAACCTGACCGGCAGCCCACGCGCGGCGGCGATCCTGGCCGGGTGGGAGCGGTACGTGGCGCAGTTCTGGTTCGTCCAGGGCAAGCCGCCGGTCGAACTGGCGCCGAACGCTACCGGCCGCCCGGAGCGCCCGCGCCGCGAGCCGGGCGCGACCAACCGCCCGCACGCGCCAATCACCGTGCGACGGCCGGAGAAAACGGCTGTGCTGGCGCCGACCGGCACTGAAACTCATTGATGGTTGCAGGTTACAGGTTGACAGGTTCCAGGTTTCTCTAGCGAGCGCATAGGCTGGTCTGTAAGAAACATGCAACCTGTCAACCTGTAACCTGCAACCGCGACAAAGGAGCAACACCATGACTCACGACATCCTCGGCCAGTTCTTCGATCGGTATCCCAGCGCGCTTGGCGTGAGTCATGCGGGTGGTCAGTACCGGATTATCTGCCCGAACTGCGGCAACATTGTGCCGGTGCAGATGCTTGATGAGGCCCGGACCGAACTGCATGTCCATTGCGACGAGTGTGGCTACGACGACCGGATTACCGGCAAGGAAGTTGCCAGCGCAGCGTGACGCAGCGAGGCGTCAACGCAACCAGCAGGTTACGCACCAGCTCCTACATCGGGGTGGGCGCAATTGCGATGTAACCTGTTCAAATGCCCGGCGCAGGTGGCGTGGAACCACCTGCGCCGGGTCTCTCTTTGCGCGGGTGGAAACCTCGCTCATGTTGTCATAATGTAGCGATCATTTGTCGCAGCGTTTCCAGCTCGTGCATGATGAACTCGTGCTCTTGAGCGGGCGGGAGCCGCCGGCGGAGGATTTCATCTACGATCGCTTCGACGCGGGTCAGGATCAGGTCGGCGGTGCGCGGTGGGGCGAACTGCATCACGCCAAGCGTGTGGCGCAGCAGGTATTCAAGTTCTGGATGGTCGGCCAGCAGTGTGTCGAGCTCCTCGGGAGTGAGCTCGGCCAATCGCTTTGGTTTATGGCCGCGTTGCCTGAACCACTCCCGCATCGCGCTTGCCTCGCGGTCGCCTGACAGGAGCGCGGTACAGGGCGCGGTCAAATGCCCCGCACCGCGAATATGCTGGAATCTAGGCGACTGGTGGTTGGTCTGATCCGGCCGCTGGTCGTCGTTCGTTGCGGTTGCGGCGCCGCAACGGAGCACGCCGGTTTGGCCGTGGTGGTTGTTCCGGCGCTGGCGCTGGTTCGCGCTTACGCTCGCTGGCGCGCTCACGCGTGCGTGACTCGCGTGGCTCCGTGGCGCGCGCGTTGCCACGCACCACGGAATTGCGTGGCGCGGGCGTGGCGCGCACCGGTTCTTCACGCTCGCGCGAGACGGTGCCCAGATAGGCTTTCAGCCCGGGGAAGGGCTGCCGTGCCGCGCTGAACGCCTCGCGGGCGGCGGTGGGATCGTTCACATCGGCGCTACCATAGAAACCGCTTTCATCGCGATTGCTATGGACGACAAGCGAGGCTGCTTCCTGACCAAGCGCGCGGCGAAAGGACTCCAACATGCGCCACGACCCATCACCGCGCACGGAGAGGAAGATTGTTGTCGGCATACGCCTCCTGTGCGTAGCGCGCCGCCGCCGCGCGGCCGGGCTGCGCCGCGCGAGCAGCTCTGGCTAGCGGTTCGCGGCCCGTTGCGCTTCGCGCGCGGCCTTGCGGCGCTTCTTGCGCTCGCTCGCCTTGATCTTGGCCCGCGCCGCCTCACCCTTCGAAAGGTAGTGCCGCTTGCGCTTGGCCTCGCCGAGAATACCCGACTTGATCACCGTTCGCCCGAAGCGACGCAACATCGCCTCGAAACTCTCGCCCGGCTGCTGATCAACCTGCATGAAGTCTTGTCCCTCCTCAGCATTGCTACCGACTGTTGCCCGCCGGACAGCGAATTGCCGCGCGTCCGGCGGCGGATTTGGCGCGTAAACTCCACCGACACGCCGTTGCGCGGCGCACAATCCGTGCCAGCTATTATCGCACATCGGTATGCGCTTGTGCAGTCCTGTAGTTGGTAAGCGGTAGACAGTAGTTCCTCTCGATGAAGCAGTGCTGATCTTCGAGCATCGTGCCAACAACGAGCACTACCGTCTATCGTCTATCGTCTACTCCGTGAAACCATCATGGTATACTGACGTATATAGAGTCAAGGAGCAACGATGGTCCTGCACGAGCCCAAAACTGACGAACGTGTACTCATCGCCAGGGCACGCGAAGGGGACCAGGACGCCTTCCGGGAAGTCGTCGAGCGCTATCAAGCGGCCGTCTACAACCTGGCGTACCGGATGCTCGGCAATGCCGACGAGGCTGAGGATGCCGCGCAGGAGATCTTTGTGCGTGTTTATCGCCAGCTGGCGCGGTACGATCCTGAGCGGAAGTTCTCGACCTGGATTCTCGCGATCGCGACGAACTACTGTATTGACCAGTTGCGCCGGCGACGGATGCAACTGGTGCCATTGGAGAGTATTATCCCCTGGGCCCGCGCGAGGGAAAGCGGTCCCGAGGGAGATGCCATTGACCGTGAAGCGCGCGATGAATTGCAGGAGCTGATCCGGCAATTGCCCGAGAAGTATCGCGCGCCGCTGGTGCTCCGCTACTGGCAGGATCTCTCCTGCGCGGAGATCGCCGAGGTGTTGCAGGTGCCGGAAGGCACGGTGAAGACGCAAATCCACCGGGCGCGTAAGGCACTTGGGAAGCTGCTGGCGGAGGGGGAGGAACGACGGGATGCGTTGTCGCGAGTGTGAGTTGCTGCTGTGGAGTTACGTTGATGGCGAGCTGCCGGCTGCCGATCGGCAGGCTGTCAGCGCCCATCTTGCCGGCTGCCAGCAGTGCAGCCTGGCGCTCCAGCGGCTCCGAACCTTCCCCTTGCAGCCCGGCCAGCTGCCCTTTGTCGCGCCACCGCCCGACTTCACGATGCGGCTGATGCAGCGCATCACTGTCCTGCCGAGTCCGCACGAGCTGGCGGCGCAACAGGTCGCCTTGCAGAGCATGGTCAACACCCCGGCGCGCATGATGATCGCCTTCTCCGCGGCGGCGGCGGCGGTATTGGTCGGCATCATCAGTACGGCCGCGATGGCGATGGTGAGTGGCCGGGCGGTGATCAACGGCGGCACGATGCTGGCGCGACAGAATGTGGCGAATTCGCTGGGTAACTGGTTCGTCACCGAGTATCACCTGCTCTTCTCGTGGCCGGTGCTGGTGGCACTGGTGGGGATGCAGTTTGTGCTGGTAGTGCTGTGGATTGGTGTGGTTGCCCCCCGGCAGCAGCACTGATCGCGCACGCCGCGCGCGTCCGTGATTCATCGTGACGACGACTTCGCCGCGCCGTCGGCCAGGACGCCTGGCGCGTTTTCGCGCTAGTGTGGCAGCGGCCTCGCTTGATGTTTCCACCGCGCTGGTGCAACTACGTGCGGTTACACGCGAATACCAGACCGGACGCGGCCGTCTGATCGCCTTGCAGCCAACCGACCTCAGCCTCGCGCGTGGCGAGATGGTTGCGATTGTTGGACCATCCGGCAGCGGCAAATCCACCATCCTCAACCTGATTGCCGGCATTGACCGGCCAAGCGCCGGCCAGATCATCATCGGCGGCACAAACCTGACCGCACTCTCTGAGGAGCAACTGACGCGTTGGCGCGGCGGGAATGCCGGCATCGTCTTCCAGTTCTTCCAGTTGATGCCCACGCTCTCGGCCCTGGAGAATGTGCTGCTGGCGGCGGAGTTCCGTGGTGGCGGCGGCCTCAGCCGCCGGCGTGCGCGGGCGCGCGAGTTACTCGCGCGCGTTGGTCTGGCCGAGCTCGCCGGCCATTTGCCCGCCGAACTCTCCGGTGGCGAGCAGCAGCGCGTGGCGATCGCGCGGGCGCTGGTCAACGATCCACCGCTGCTGCTGGCCGATGAACCGACCGGCAACCTCGATTCCGCCACCAGCGAGCGGGTGATGGCACTGCTCACCGAGTTCGCCACGGACGGGCGCACCCTGATCTTCGTCACGCACGATCCCGCGCTGGCCGCTCGCGCCGACCGGATCATCGGCGTGCGCGACGGCCTTATCGTCAGCGATGAGCGCCGGTCGGGGTGACGGAAGCCACCGTCACCCCCAGTAGAGGTGGCGCGCATTCCCACCGAGTATCGCGGTGATGCCCGCGTCAGGCAGACCCGCCGCGAGCGTGCGCCGCAGAAAAGGCGTCTGGCGGAGCAGGGGCCAGTCGGTGCCCCAGAGGAGGCGGTCGGGGCCGACCAGCGCGGCGGCGTGCGCGAAGATGTCGAAGCGATAGAGATAGGTCGAGGCGGCGGAATCGTACCAGAGGTTCTGGGTCGCCACTGCGACTTCCGGCATCAGGGTGTAGAACGGCAGCCCGCCGCCCCAGTGCGCCGCCACGACGCGCAACGCCGGGTAGGCCAGCAGGAACGCGACAACCTTCTCCGGTGTCGCTGTGCCCTTGCCGGGGTAGCGGTGGCCGAGCGGCTCACTGGTGTGCAGGAGCAGCGGCTTGCCCGTCTGTATCAGCAGATTGGCGAGACCGGCCAGTGGCGCGGGATCGGCCAGGTCAAAGCCCTGCGCGTCTGCGTTCAGTTCGCCCAGCCCCGCCGCGCCGGCCGCGAGCGTCCGTTCTGCTTCGGCGATGGCAACTTGCCCGGTCAGCGGCGCGACGATCGCGAGTGGCAGAATCCGGCCTGCGAAGCGCCGCGCGGCGTCGAGCAAATAGTCGTTGTGGGCGCGGCACAACCCGGCATCGCGCCACGGCCAGCCGCAGGCGACCGCCGCCGCAATACCGGCGCCGTCCAGGCTGGTGACCAACTCTTCGGCCGTCGCCATCTGCGCCCGGCCATCGCCGTAGGTCAGCGCAAACCACGGGTCGCGCGCCGCCAGCGCCAGCCGGTCGCGCACGAAGTCTGGTGGGAAGAGATGCACATGCGCGTCAACGATCTCCATAGGCTGAGTATACCGGGTCGTGAGTGCGTGAGTGCGTGAGCAGGTTTATGTCAGCATCGTGCTTGGTTACTGGCGCAATGCTCATTCCAAGCAACTCACGACTCACGCACTCACGTCTCACGACCCGGTATAATCGGCGGCGAGGTGGCGCAGCAGGTGTGAAAGAGGAGCAGCATGGACGAACTGGACGTCATTCCACGGCGCGCGGACGTGGTCATCATCGGCGCGGGCGTCGTCGGCACGAGCATCGCCTATCACCTGGCGGCGCGCGGCTGCACCGACATCGTCGTGCTGGAGCGCAACCGCATCGCGCAGGGGGCGTCGGGCGACGGCGCGGGCGGCTTTCGCCAGCAGTTCTCGACACCGATCAACGTGCAAATGACCCGCCTGAGCCTACCGTATTTCCTCGACGCGTCGGCAAAACTCGGCGCGGACATCGAAATGCGGCAGCAGGGTTACCTCTTCCTCCTCGCTGACGAGGCCGCCGCGACCGAGTTCCGCGCCAACTTGCAGATGCAGCAAGACCTCGGCGCGCCGGTGCGCTGGCTGGAGCGAGCGGAAGTCGCCGCGCTCGTGCCGGGCCTCCGCACCGACGACCTCATCGGTGCGACATTCTGCCCCGCCGACGGCTGGGCGCGCCCGCCGCTGGTCGCCGCCGCGTTCGCCGCGCGGGCCGCAGAACTCGGCGTGCGGATCTTCGAAGGATCGCCGGTGACTGGCGTCACTGTGCAAGACGGCGCGGTCTGCGGCGTGGAGACGCTGCGCGGCGCGATTCGCGCGCCCATCGTGGTGGACGCCGCCGGGCCGTGGTCCGCCGAGGTCGCCGCGCTGGCCGGCATTGACCTGCCGGCTGCGCCGGTCTGCCGCCAGGTCTTTCGCACCGCGCCCTTCGCGGAGATTCCGGCCACCGCGCCGCTAACCGTAGACGTCGCCACAAATCTCTGGTTCCGGCCGCACGAAGGCGGTTTCTGGTGGGGCAAGTCGGACGAGAATGAGCCGCCGGGCCTGGTGAAGCATCTCGACCATGATTGGGCAGCGCACACGGCGGAACTGGCGATCGGTCGCGTGCCGGCGTTCGTCCACGCGCGCGTCAGCGGCGGCTGGTCGGGCTTCTACATGATGACGCCCGACAGTCACGCGCTGATCGGCGGCTTCCCGCAACTGCGCGGCTTCTACTGTGCGACTGGTTTCAGCGGCCATGGCTTTCAGCACAGCCCAGCCACCGGCCTGCTCCTGAGCGAACTCATCCTCGATGGCAACTACACCTCGCTCGACATCCACGCCTTGCGTCCCACGCGCTTCGCGGAGGGCGAGCCAATCGTGGAGCGGTATGTTGTATAGGGTCGAAGGTCGGAAAGTCGAAAGTCTCTGCTAGTCAGCGCTTCGGTTGGTCTGCAAACTTGGCAGGTAGGAAGCCGCTGCCTGATTACGAGCGACCTTCGACCTCGGAGAGACCATGGAACAGTACGCGCAAAGCCTGAAGCGGGCGGCGATCCTGGCCGATTTCGACCGGCAACTGCGCGACGCGATCGCGGCGGAGGACGAGCCGGCGCAGGAGGCGCTGGCGGCGCGCTA
>DASUBC010000331.1:0-5684 GCA_035763465.1 Thermomicrobiales bacterium | reverse complement strand
AATCCACTGGGTCCACTTGTAGTAGTTGGGCTGGCTGGTGTCTACACTATGGCTCCAGTCGAACATCGCGCCGATGCGGGCCAGCTGGTCGTAACGGTAGCGCCGGGTGGTGCGGGCGGTCAGTTGCATCGGATTGATGTTTAGTTTCAGCGCGTAATTCTCGCTGTGGATGCCGAACGCGTCGAAGCCCATCGGCTCGAAGACGTTGTAGCCGCGCATCCGCTGGAAGCGGCCATTCGCGTCCGCGCCGCCATAGGTGTAGGTATGGCCGATGTGCAGTCCTTCTGCCGAGGGGTAGGGAAACTCCATCAGGTTGTAGAACTTCGGCTTGCCCTCGGTCGGCACCAGGTCGGTGCGGTACAGCCCGGTCTCCTCCCAGCGGCGCTGCCACTTCGGCTCGATCTCCTGTGGGTTGTAGCGTTCGCGTCCGGCGCTGGACGGCGCGGGCGTGGTGGTCGTTTCACTCATCGAAATCTCCTTCGGGGTCGAAAGTCGAAAGTCGAAGGTCGAGGGTCGCTGTAGTCAACGCTGTGGGCCATCTGCGAACGCTGGCCCGTAGCAAGCCACTACCTTGTTCGGAGAGACTTTCGACCTTCGACCCTCGGTTAAGCATTCGCGCCCTCATCCCAATGCAGGGACGAGGGCGCTTGGCGCGGACCTTCGCGGTACCACCCGGCTTGATCGGTGCGCCGCGTCGTTGCGGTGGAGCTAAGGGGATTCGAACCCCTGACCTCAACACTGCCAGTGTTGCGCTCTCCCATCTGAGCTATAGCCCCAGGAACGGCAACGCGGCAACCGATCCGCTCGTGACCTGCTAACGGTGGTCAACCGGCAGCGGCTGGCGGCAAATGCCCTCACCACCACGGCTCCCAGGCGAGTTCGGCCCTGTTGCCGGCCTTGCACCATACACCGGCTCGCTCGGGCTGGGCCTACTACTCCTGTTCAGCGCCCGTACAGTATGAAGTGAGCAGGCGCGTACACGCTCGCTCACCTGGACGGTAATGATAGCGCGGCGCGCGGGATGGTGTCAAGCAGAGCGCAGACTTAAACCCACAGACGACTGACGGACGACGCTCAACGGTTACCGGCAGAGAGACGGCATTCTATGCAGGTGATGATATACTATAGGCAGTGAGACATATGGCGTGCGCTGGTCAGTCGCGACCGGCGCCAAACTGAGCGGCTATTATCCTCGTTATGCCGGCGATACAGCATATCGTCGCGCCTGGCGGGGCCGCAGCTGTGCAGCCGATAGACCCAGGAGTGGCTCCATGGGCCGCCCCTTCGGCCAGGTTCGCGGTCAGCACGTCCGCGCCGCGCCGCCGCCCCATAAGCAGTTACCTGCGGCCTTCGCGGACCAGGATGATTTCGCGCTTGCACCGAGCGCGCAACTGGAACGCGAGTACGCGCAGGTTCCTCAAGAAGTTCACAACCTGCCGAATCTCTTGACCCGTTTCATTGGGCGTGGAGAAGAGATCGCCCGTCTTCAGTCACTGCTCGCCCGGTCCCGCCTTGCCACACTCACCGGTCCCGGCGGTTGCGGCAAGACGCGCCTTGCCTTGCAGCTAGCCGCTGACCGGGCTATTGCGCCGGGTGAAGTCTGGCTGGTTGAACTCGCGGCGGTGGCCGACCCGGATCTCGTGCCGCGCGCGGTCGCGAGCGTGCTCGGGGTGGCCGAAGTGCCTGGTCAACCGCTAGTGGCTACCCTCGTGACGGTGCTGCGGGCGCGACGCCCGCTGCTGCTGGTCGACAACTGCGAGCATTTGCTGCCTGCCTGCGCCGCGCTGCTCGATCATCTCTTACAGAACTGCCCGGAAATTCGAGTGCTGGCCACCAGCCGTGAGGCGCTGGGCGTCGCCGGCGAGGTGGTCTGGCGGGTATCCTCGCTTTCGCTGCCGGCCGCCGCCGATGCTGGCCGCGCCGTAAGCCGCGCGACGCTGCTGGCGTCGGAGGCCGGGCAACTCTTTTGCGAGCGCGCGGCGCTGGCCGACCCAAACTTCGTGATCACTGACCAGACTGCGGGCGACATTGCCACCATCTGTCGGCGCTTGGACGGGCTGCCGCTCGCCCTGGAGCTGGCCGCAGCGCGGATCTCGGCGTTATCCGTCATGGAGATCGCGGGTCGGCTGGACGACACGGTACGCCTACTGACCAGCGGCAGCCGCACCGCACCGCCACGCCAGCAGACGCTCCAGGCAACACTGGACTGGAGTTACGCCCTCCTGACCCCGGCGGAGCAGTTGCTCTTTCGGCGTCTGGCCGTCTTCGCCGGCGGTTTCTCTCTGCTGGGGGCCGAGGCCGTCGCCGGAGACAGCTTTGCGGAGGCGGCGATTCTGGATCTCCTGGTTCGGCTGGTGGACAAATCCATGGTGCTACGAGAACAACAGAGCGCTGGTGAAGCCCGATATCGCTTGCTGGAACCGATTCGCCAGTACGCCTGGGGTCGCTTGCGGGCTACAGGCGAGGAGGCAGTTGCACGCGAACGGCACTATGCCTGGTGTCTGGCTCTTGCCGAGGCCGCCGCCCCGCATCTGAGGGGTGGCGAGCAACGGCACTGGCTCGCGCGCCTGGGCACTGAGCACGATAATGTACGTGCCGCGCTCACCTGGGCGGCGGATCAGGACGATGGCCGGCTCATCCTGCGCCTGACGGCAGCGTTGCACCGCTTCTGGTGGATGCGTGGGTACTTCAGCGAAGGCCGGCGCTGGCTGGCCGACGCGCTGGCGCGTGGTCCGGTGACACCCTCGCGTGAGCGCGTCCTGGTGTGCGTGGGAGCGGGGTATCTCGCCCACCACCAGGCGGATTTCTCGCGGGCGATTACCGTTCTTGAAGAGGGCCTGGCGCTGGCGCGCGCCGACGCCGACCCCCACGGCTGCGCCCTGGCGCTACAGGCCCTCGGCTCGGTGAACGGAGATGTGGGAGACCGCGAACGCGCGATCGCTCAGCTGGAGGAATCCGACCGCCTGTTCCGTACTCTGGGCGACGACTGGGGGCGCGTTGTCGTGTTATGCGCGCTCGGGGGCCTTGCCCTCGTCCGGCAGGACTACGCTCGCGCCGAGGCGCTCTACACCGAGCAGCGCCGCCTGGCGAAGAGGATTAATGATACCTGGAATGTCAGCGTGGCCTGCGAACTCCTCGGGATGACGGCCTGGATGCAGGGTAATCTCGCGCACGCCCAGCTGCTGCTGGAGGAACACCTTCGGTTGCGCCGCGAACTCGACGATCATTATGGTATCGCTCTGGGCGTGACCAATCTCGGGTTCGTCGCCCTGGCCCGACGTGAGTGGGCCAGGGCGACTGAGTATCTCTGCGATGGCTTGCGTCGCTTCTGGACGCTGGGTAGTATCCACCGGATCGGCGCACTGAACCTGGAGGGGCTGGCGGCGGTGACGGCGCACGAGGGCCGGGCAGTGCTCGCCGCACGGCTTCTCGGGGCTGCTGAGGCACGCCGGGCCAGCGACAACGTGCGCCTGTGGCCCGGCGTGCTCGCGATCCATGACGCCACCGTGCGGGAGGCACAGGCGCAGCTTGGTCCCAAAGACTTCGCCGTGGCGCTGGCAGCCGGACGCGGCTGCCCGCTCGATCAGGTAATCGAGGAAGCCCTGACACTGCTGGCCACAATCGATCCCGCGCCGTCGCCGCACATCGCTGCGTCTACCTACCCGGCCGGGCTGTCCTTCCGCGAAGTCGAAGTACTCCGGCTCATTGCCGCGGGCCACACCAACCAGGAAATCGCGGACGTGCTTTACCTGAGCCCGAAGACGGTCATCAATCATGTGTCGCACATTCTGGCGAAAACGGGCGCGGAGAATCGCGCTGCCGCCACGGCCTTCGCTGTGCGGCACGGCCTCGCTTGACACCCCTGGACACAGGATAGGAAGAACTCCCTACGCCTGATCTGCGCCCATCATCCACAAATGAGAGTTTTCACTGATGCCAACGCGGGCAATCGTGTCTACGCTGTGCATACGCTATGTGGCGAATCAGATCTCCGTCCTGTTGGCAACAGGTGGTGTAAGCGAAAAGCGCGCCAGACAGCGTTAAGCATCATAAGTTCGTGCTGGACAACGATTGTGGCGCTGCGGCCACTCGGGCGATGCGGCAAGAGACCTGGAGGGATCGTACATGCGACGCGTTGTAGCCCGTCGGCGGTAGCCAGGCGCGACGTCAGGACAGCGCCCGCCGGTCGCCGCCGACTCGTCGGAGAGGTGCGCGATGGCTGACCTGGACGCTGTTGACGAACTGGTAGTCGAATTACAGGCGCTGCATACCCGTCTCGCGATAGTCGAGGCGACACTCGACGGGGCGACCCGGCCGGGTCGCCACCCTCCATCGTTGCCCGAACTTGCCCAGCGGATCGCCACGCTGGAGCGGCGCGCTGGCGTCGTCCAGGGGCTTGCTCCGCTGCCGGGACTGGGCCAACCGGCGCGTGAGTCGCCGGAGCCAGCTGTCGCAACACAGACGCTTGACTGGCACGAGCGTTTGCTAGTCGCCGGGGCAGTCGCCGCACTCGCGGTGCTGCTACTCTGGCTCGCGCACCCCAGCCTGCCCACACGTCGCGCACAGGAAGCCGTCCCAGTACCGACCCAGCCGGTCGCCGTGCCGGCAACGCCTGCCTGGCTACCTGCGTTCAGCCAGGGGTATTACGCACCCGGCCCATTCGATTTTCGCGAGGATCACCGGCAGCCGGCGTTCATACCGGCAACGCCGGTGTCGCCCCTGGTTCCCAACACTGTTCTCTGTCCGGATGCCTGTTAGCACTGAAGAAGTACGAGGCCCGCGATGAACCTCAATGATTGCGACGGCAGATACCAGTTACATCAACTCGAAATTGCGCGGCTGGCCGAAGTAGAGCGGCATCGCGCGCCATTGCTTCCGCCGCCCGCGCCGCGCCGCCATCCCGTGCGGAAGGCGCTGGCCCGCGCGTTGTACGCGCTCGCAGCCCGCCTGGCGCCCACGCCAACCGCTGTCAGCGAGCCGGCTATTACGCCGGCACGGGGGTAAGTAGAGAGTAGGGAGTAGGGAGTTCTTCGTCACTGGCGCTGCACCAGCAGATCAGTACAGTGCTGCTAATGAGTAACTCTCTACGCCCTACTCTCGACTGGTACGAGCGGCCAGGCGACGATGTCCAGCCGCCGCGCGAATTGCAGGCGCGGCGGCTGGTCTGGCAGGCGAATGCGGTGCTGGCGCGTCAGCATGTTGAAGTTCAGCACGCCTGTGGCCGGCTGCAACGGCCAGGGCTGGTGGGCGATGTCGCAACGGTAGAGCCGGCCAGCCCGGTCGGTGGTGTAGAGGCACAGCCGCGCGGTGAGCCAATCGTCGAGCGAACCTGACGCCGCAGTGTAAGGCGGGCCGATGGGCCGGTAGCGCGCGTCGAAGAGCGCCGCCGGCGCGCCGGGATGCACGCGGCGGCTCTGGTAGACGATTGCGTCGCCCTCGTGGCGCAGGCGCATCCGCGCGTAGAAGTAGGGCAGATGGAACCAGCGCCGCGCGGCGGCCACGGCGACGGGATTACCGGCGTCCAGACTGAAAAAGAGCACGCCTGGCTTGCCGCCACCAGCAGGTGTGACGTAGGTGCGAACGTTGAGTTCTGGAAAGGCGCCGAGCCAGGGCGCGGCGACCGGCTGCCGGTAGAGCCGCACGCCGGTCATCCGGAAGGGCACGATGCTGACCCATGCCTCCCC
>DASUBC010000330.1:0-14530 GCA_035763465.1 Thermomicrobiales bacterium | reverse complement strand
GCCGGTCATCGTTTCCTCCTTCCGAGGCACAGCTGCTCTCAGCAATAGCCCGCCATCTTCAGCAAGCCGCGCGCCTCGGCCAGCGGGCGCTCGTCTCGCCCACTCTCGATCTCCAGGCAGCCGCGTCCTTGAAAACCTGCCCCCACGAGAATCTCGCGCACCGTCACGAGTGGCATCGCGGCGAGCGGCGCGACCGGCCCGCCCTTGATGTGGAGTTGCGCGGTGAGCGGGGCGCAGATGCGAGCCTGTTCAAGCGGGTTCTCCCCGACGTAGAGGCAATTGCCCATGTCGAAGTAGATTCGCACGGCCGGATGGGCGATGGCGCGCACCAGCTGGGCCAGGCGGGCAGGCTTGTACCAGCCGACATGTTCCAGCGCTAGCGTGACGCCCGCCCGCGCCGCCTCGTCCGCGACCGGCAGCAACGCCTCGCGGTAGACTGGCGCGTACGCGGCCGGGTTGTCGCCTTCCTCGGTCGTCGCCAGCAGGATGGTGTCCGCGCCGATCGCCTGTGTGAACAAAATCAGCGCCCGGATGTCCGCGATCGTTGCGGTTCGCGCGTCGGGTGAGGCGGCGGCGAAGTTGCCGAAATGGCCCAGGCTGGTCGAGAGAATCGGCAGTCCGGTTGCGGTGACCGCCTGCCGGTACGCCGCCGGTGAGTCCGGACCGAGCCTGGCGATTTCCTCGCGCGAGAGGGCCAGTTCGAGGAAGTCGTACCCGAGGCGTTTGAGGATGGCTAGCTTCGCCGCGACATCCTCGCCACCCGCTACACAGCCCTGCCTGGCGCCGATCAGCATCGTCCTGCCCTCCCACTGTCGTCCGTGTGTCAGTCCCCAGCGACCGCCGCCGGTTGCAGCACGCCCGCCTCGGTCAACTGCTCGCGCAGCCGCGCCAGCTCGGCGTCGGTGAGCGGCGGAATAGGCGCGGCGGTGTACGGCTGGCACAGCCCCTTCAGGGCGTATTGCCCCTTGATCCCCGCCGGGAATGTGCCGACCTGGACCGCAGCGTTCGCCCGCGCCACCTGCGCCGCCAACGCGACGGCCTGGGTATGATCGCCCGCCTGGTACGCGCGGTAGATCGCGGCGAGCACATCGGGCACGATGTTGACCGCGCCGCCGATCAGGCCGTGACCGCCGGCGTAGAGCGACGCGGCGAGCAGCCCGTCGGAGCCGGTGTAGAGCGTGAAGCCCGGCTGGTCCGCGACGAGGCGCGCGAGCGTGGCGAAGTAGCCGAAGTCACCGCCGGAGTCCTTCAGCCCCATGATGTTCGGGTGCGCCGCCAGCCGCGCCACCACCGGCGGGGGGATTTGCAGCTTCGTCATGCCGGGGATGTTGTAGAGGATCAGTGGCACCGGGCTGGCTTCGGCGACGCGCTCGAAATAGCCGGCGATAGTCTCTGCGTCGAGCCGGTAGTAATAGGGGGGCGGCACCAGCGCGCCCTTCGCGCCGGTTCCCGCGACCGTCTTCAGGCTGGCGATGACCTCGCTGACCACGCTGCTGGCCGCGCCGGTGAAGACCGCGCCGCGCCCATTCGCCGCCGCCAGCGTCGCCTCCAGCGCCCGCTGCCGCTGCGCGATCGTCAGCGCCGGTCCCTCGCCGGTCGAGCCAAGGATTGACAGGCCGGTCACGCCGCTGGCGAAGAGATAGTCAACGACCTGCTTGACGCCGGTTGGGTCTATCTCGCCATCCCGGTCGAGCGGTGTCGCCATCGCCGCGTAGACGCCGGGATAGCGCTCGGCAATGCCCATCTGCTGCCCTCCTCATTGCGGTGGTACCGCGCAATCGCGCCGGGGCGCATCGTAGCATTGCTGGCGGCGGGGCAACAAGCTGGGCAGACGCCCGCCCCTGGCCTGTGCAAGCGGACGGCGCTATGGATGCATTCGCTGGTGGCTATGACCGATTCCGCGAATTTGACGAATTGTACGAAACGCTGGTATGCTCGCAATGAGTTAGTCTGTCTGGCGCAGGAGGAGTACCAGTCATGGTCAAATCGATCTCCACCTCGGAAGCCCGCGCCAATCTCGGCGATGTGGTCAATTCGGTCTACTACACGAAAGAACCAGTCAAGTTCGAGAAGCGAGGCAAGGTGCTCGCCGTGCTGATCAGTCCCGATGAGTTTGAGCGTTATCAGCAGGCGCGTCTCACGCGAGCATGGGCGGCATTAGAGCGTGTGCAAGAGCGTAACGCGCATCTCGACCCCGACGAAGTCCTCGCCGTCGTAACCGAGGAAGTCGAGGCGGTGCGGGCAGAGCGGTTCACACAGCGACCGGCTGATGCTGAAAGCGGTTGTTGACTCCACTCTGTTCGTGAGCGGGTTGATCGCGCGGGGCGTGCCTTACGCCGTCGTTGACGCCTGGCGGCGCCAGTTCTTTGTGCTCTTGCTCTCGGACGCGCAGCGGGCCGAACTCTATGCTGTCTTGTCACGCCCACGCATCACCTCGCGCTACCTCTTGCCTGCTGAGGTCGAAGATTTCCTCTATGCTCTCGATACCCTCGCTCTCCCAGCGCCGTTGCGCTTGCCGCTTCCGGTGACAGTCAGCGACCCAAACGATGAACACATCGTCGCCGCTGCGCTTGGCGGGCAAGCGGACTACCTGGTCAGTGGCGATGTGCGCCACATTCTTCCTCTTGCCGGCGACCCACGTTTGGGAGCGCTCCGCATTCTCACCGCGCGCGACTTCATCACGTTATTGCAACGGGACTTCGCGTACGTCATCCCGCCCGAGGTGCGCTGAACCGCGCTGGTCACACCCACGAGCTGGGCAAGCGCGGCAGTAAGCTCACGCCAGGGCGTCTTCCGGGTCTTCTTCCGCCAGCCGGAGCCTGCGGTGGTCCGCCGGTCGGAGAGCGCGCCGCAAACGGATGGCAGCGATGACCGTGGGCAGGTTGAGGACGGCGACCGCCGCGAAGGGCAGCGCCGGGTTGAGGGCGACCAGCCAGCCCCCCAGCAGGGTGCCGGTGAACATCGCCAGCGCCCAGAGCAGGTGAAGTAGACCGACGAGATGGCCGGTCTGCCCCTCCGGCGCGGTGGCGTGGATGAGCGGCGGGATGGTGCCCGAGAGCGACCAGGCCGCCGCCGTGCCGATTACGCCAATGACGAATAGTGCGGTCACCGAGCCGGCAGCGAGCGCCAGCGCCGCTAGGGTCGCCAGCACCGGCACGAGACCGGCGAGGACGACCGTGGGTGCGGTCGGGCCAATGGCGTCAATCAGGCGACCGGCGGCAAGTTGCGCGGTGGCGGCGAGCGCCAGGCTGACGGTACCGAAGAGCGCCGCCGTGGCCGGGTCGCCACTGAGCCGGGCGATGAGCAAAGGCCAGAGAAAGGTCGCGGCACCCCAATAGCAGGTCGAGAGAAAACGAAGTAGGGCCAGCTCGGGCACATTGGCTGCACCGAGGAGCGGCCGATAGCCCGCCAGTACGCTCGCCAGGCTTTGCCGGTGACTCGCCGGCCGCGCCGCGCCCGCGGGCAGCGCCGTCGCCCCCACCAGTACCAGCACCCCGGCGACCAGGCCAACCCGGCCGAGGCCGGCGAAGCCCCACCTGTCGAGGATCGGGCCTGCGGCGAGATTGCCGAGCGCGCCGCCAAGCGTGCTGCCGAGGAAGAAGACACCCGTCGCCCAGCCGATCGTGGCGCGGCTGGCGCGCGCGACCAGATATGCCTGGCCGCCGGTGGCTTGCAGGCCATCGGTGATTCCGATGGTCAGCACGAGCAGCGCCAGCGCGGGCGCGATGGGCGTCAGAAAGAGCAGGGCGGCCAGCGGCAGTCCGAGCAGGCCCAGCCGCAGCGTGCGCCGGGGACCGGCGGTATCGGCTAGCGCGCCGCCAAGCGGTGCGCTCAGCGCAGCGGTGAGCAGGCGGGCAGCCGCCAGTACGGCGATGGCGGGCGGCGCCCAGGCGAGGTCGTGCTCCAGGTAGACCGGCAGCAGTGTACGCGCCGGTCCGCCCACCACTCCGGCGGCCAGCAAGACAGCCAGCAGTATCAGAATATCCTGGCCGAGGGCCAGCGCGCCGCGACGTAGACCGAGGATGATGCCGCTCTCCTTGCGCCATGGCGCCTGTCCGGCCAGCGATCCCGCCGGGCCGGCTGGCCGGTATCATACCCGGTCCGGGCGTGTGGTGAACGGTGGCTTACCGGGAGAATAGGTATATATCGAATGGCGATAATACACACTGAACCAGTACAGCAGGCGAGCGAGGTAGGAACAATGCTGACGAAATTGTAATAGTCCACGGCCCTTTTGTGTCTAGCCAAGCCCGCAGGGCCAGGGTAAAGTCCACATAGTGGCTCAAGTAACATAGACACGCACTTCCCTTGCATGGGGTTAGGGCCAGTCAAATCTTGTCTTATGCACGGCGTTCGCGGCGAGCAGACGCCAGGCATTACAACAGGAAGAAACCGTGATCAGTCGCAGTGTGCCGCTTGCCGCACTGCGACGTCGTAGTTGGCGAAAGACCGTGGCCGAGGGCTAGCGCTCTTGTAACGTTACAGGAGGTACGTTGTAGCGCCTCTGGTCGGTGGGCGTGTACGGGCCTGTCGCAGGGCAGGTGGCACGAGCAAGGAAAAAGGACACCATGAAGCGGTTCATGCTGGTGATCTTGCTGGTGGGAGCGATGCTGGCCGCAACGGGGATGACGGCGCGGGCGGCGGCCACCACGACCGTGCAGAATTACACCATCCCGATCGGTGGGGGTGGTCCGACGCAGGGATGCACCGAGATGGTCAACATCCAGGGCGGCTCCTTGCATGCCGTGATCATTGTGGTCACCGACAACACCGGCGGCTTTCATGTCTCGGGTACCTTCAACTTCCAGGACGTCCGGGGGGTTGGCCTGACCACTGGCACAACCTATGTGGCGGTGCGGGCAAACTCCCAAACATCGTCTCTCTCGAGCGACGGCGCCCGCGCGGAGATCACCGAGACCGTGACACGGCTGCTGGTCAGCCAGGGAGCCGCACCCAATTTTCTCGTCCACACCGTGTACCACATCACCTACCAGGACGGCCAGCTCGTCGCGACCGTTGACAACGTCACCTCGGAGTGTCTGGGCTGACGGTCGGCGGGCGCCCGCCCCGCCAGATACCTGGCGGGGCGGAGATAGCGCGATATAGATGATCTCAGGGCTGCCGCGCGCAGTATTGCGCGTGGATGTGCTCCCAGCGGTCGTTCGGCAGGTGAACCAGGTCTACAGTCTGGCCGGCAAGGGTCGCGGCGAGGGCGTCCAGGTGATAGTGCCAGCCTGCGAGTGTCATCGTTTGATATTCTTCGGGCAGCACAAGCGTACTGCTGAAGGTCAGCGTGGTCCCACTGCCCTCGGGGCGCAGTTCCCAGCGCAGCGCGCCGTGAGCGTCACCCTCTGTTTCGAGCAGGTAAGGTGGTTCCAGCCGGGTGATCGTCGCGTGCATCACGAAGCGGTTGCCGTGCTCATCGGCATTCAGCCAGCGCAGCGTGAACCGCCCACCTTCGACAAGATCGATCTCGGCCTCGCCCCACCAGCCCAGCAACTCCGCCGGGTCCGTCAGCGCCGCCCACACGCGATCGATCGGATGGGCGAGGTGACGCTGGAAGCGGATGACGTGGTGATCGCCAGCGCGTTCCAGCACGCCATCGGCCAGGGCCGTCGTCTTGGTAGCCATACGATTATCCTTTCGCTCCTGCGTCAAGGTGTCGTTCGAGAGCGTCGAGGCGATCGGCCCACAGCCGCCGATAGGGTTGCAGCCAGGCATCCACCTCGGCGAGCGGCGCGGCGTCAAGCGTGTACCAGCGCCGCTGCGCCTCCTGGCGCACCGCGACCAGCCCGGCTGCGCGCAACACCCGCAAGTGTTTCGAGACACCGGGCTGGCTGAGGTCGAGCGCCGTGACGAGTTCCCCGACCGACCGCTCGCGCTCGCGCAGCAGGTCGAGGATGCGCCGGCGGGTCGGTTCGGCCAGTACCGCAAACGTCGTTGCCATACCGATAATATACCCATTCGGCTATATTCCTGTCAAGGCATACATGGTGTGTGCGGGTAGGCAGTGGCATTGCGCGCGGCGTGGAAAGGACAAGAGGTACACGATTGCCTGAAAACCAGTGCAACCGTGCGACGGAACAATAGAGGTTCTTGGATGGTACCCGCAGCGGGATTCGAACCCGCGATCTTCACCTTGAAAGGGTGACGTCCTAGGCCACTAGACTATGCGGGCACAAGCGCCAACACCGGCGCTTGTAACAGTCGAAGGATACCTAGCGCCAGCGCGCTTTGTCAACCCAGCGAGTAGGACAGTCGGGCAGTGTGCTGGCGAGAACCCACTGCCCGACCGCCCGTCTGCCCGCCTGCCCGACTCGTACGCCGCTACACCGGCATCCCGGCAGCGCGGCCGTGGCAATTCTTGTACTTCTTACCGCTACCACACGGGCAGGGGTCGTTGCGGCCCACCTTCTGCCCGCGCACGGTCGGCTTGCGGCGTTTCTTCCCGTTCTCGTCGCCGTCGTCGCGGTTCGTCGTCGCCTGGTCCATCGCGCGCGGGCGCACCGGGCGGACGATCTCGACGTGATAGATCTGGTGCGTAATGTCGTGCCGCAGGTTGCCCAGGAGCTGCTGGAACATCCGGTAGCCCTCGGTCTTGTAGGCAACGAGCGGGTCTTTCTGCCCGTATGCCTGCAAGCCGATGCCCTGCCGCATCTCGTCCATCGCTGTGAGGTGATCGATCCAGAGCCGGTCAATCACGCTGAGGAAGACGAGCCGCTCAACCTGCCGCATCGTCTCCGCGCCGATCTTGGCCTCTTTGCGGTCGTAGGCGTCGTCGGCCAGGCTGATGAAGAAGCCGGTCAGTCCCTCTTTGTCGTACTGCGCCAGGCTATCGGGCGTGACGCCCTGAAAGCAGTCGGGCGGCAGAATCTGCGCGGCGGCCTGCAAGAGCGGCGAGAGGTCAGGTTCGACGCCGCGCTCCTCCGGCCAGTGGGCCGCGACCAGATCGCCGAACTCCTCAGCGATCATGTCGAGGATGCGGTCACGCAGATTCTCGCCCGCGATGATCTTCCGCCGGTCCGCATAGATGATCTCGCGTTGCCGGTTCATCACATCGTCGTACTGCACGACGTGCTTGCGGAGGTCGAAGTTGTAGCCCTCGACCTTCGTCTGTGCGCTCTCGATGGATTTCGAGATGATGTTCGCCTCGATCGGCGTGTCTTCGTCCAGCCCCAGCCGGCCCATCACGCCCTGGATGCGGTCGGAACCGAACCGGCGCATCAGTTCGTCTTCGAGCGAGACGTAGAAGCGGCTGGAGCCAGGGTCACCCTGGCGGCCAGCGCGCCCGCGCAACTGGTTGTCAATGCGGCGCGACTCGTGCCGCTCGGTGCCGATGATATGCAGGCCACCCCTGTCGGCCACGCCGGGGCCGAGCAGAATGTCCGTGCCGCGTCCGGCCATATTGGTCGCGATCGTCACCGTGCCCGATTGCCCGGCTTCCGCCACAATCAGCGCCTCGCGCTCGTGCTGCTTGGCGTTGAGCACACTGTGCTCGATGCCCGACTGTTGCAACAGATGGCTCACACGCTCGCTCGTCTCGATCGAGGTCGTGCCGACCAGCACCGGCCGGCCCTGCTCGTGCATCTCCTCGACCTCGCGCACGACCGCGCGGAACTTGGCTTCCTCGTTCTTGTAGATCTGGTCGGAGTAATCGGCCCGGACCATCGGCCGATTCGTCGGGATCGGCACAACATCCAGCCGGTAGATCGTGGCGAACTCTTCCGCCTCTGTCTCGGCCGTGCCGGTCATACCGGCCAGTTTCTCGTACATGCGGAAGTAGTTCTGGAAGGTGATCGTCGCCAGCGTCACATTCTCGCGGCGGACGCGCACCCCTTCTTTCGCCTCGATCGCCTGGTGCAGTCCCTCGCTCCAGCGCCGGCCTGGCATCTTGCGGCCGGTAAACTCGTCCACGATGACGATTTCGCCGTCCGACTCGATGATGTAATCCTTATTAAGGTGGTAGATCGCCTTGGCCTTGAGCGCGTTCTCCAGGTAATGCACGAAGTCGTTGTAGCGGTCGTCGTAGAGCGATTCTCCCGCGGGCAGGCCCAGGAGCTGCTCGACCTTGTCAATCCCCTCGTCGGTGATCTGGACACTCTTGCGCTTCTCGTCAATCTCGAAATCACGCTCGTGGCGCAGATTTTTGACGAGCTGGGCGAACTGGTAGTAGCGGTCGGTCGCTTCTTCCGCCGGCCCGGAGATGATCAGCGGCGTGCGCGCCTCGTCAATCAGGATATTGTCCACCTCGTCAACGATCGCGTAGTAGAGCGGGCGTTGCACGGTCTGGGCGACATCCACGACCATGTTGTCGCGCAGGTAATCGAAGCCGAACTCGTTGTTCGTGCCATAGGTGATGTCCGCCTCGTAGGCTTCGCGCCGCTCGATCTGCCGCCAGTGCGTCAGGCGGTCGTCACCGTGCGGGGTCGGGTCATCGTAGTCGGGGTCGTAGATGCCGCCGAACTCATGCGCGATGACGCCGACGCTGACGCCGAGCCGGTGGTAGACCGGTCCCATCCAGCCACCGCCGAGCCGCGACAGGTAATCGTTCGGCGTGACCAGATGGCAGCCCTTGCCGAGCAAGGAATTGAGATACAGCGGCAGCGACGCGACGAGTGTCTTCCCTTCGCCGGTCTTCATCTCGGCGATCTTGCCCTGGTGGAGCACGATGCCGCCGAAGAGCTGAACATCATAATGGCGCTGTCCGAGCGACCGCTTGCTGGCCTCGCGCACGGCGGCGAAGGCTTCTGGCAGCAGGTCGTCGAGCGTTTCGCCCTCAGTCAGGCGGCGCTTGAATTCGGCGGTCTTATCGCGCAATTGCGCGTCGGTCAGGCCGGTGAACGCATCTTCCAGTTCGTTGATTGCATCTACCTGCGCTTGTAGTTTCCGGAGGGTCCGGTCGGTGCTGTCGCCAAAGACCCGGGTCAGCCATTTCGGCATTGGTATGGTTCTCCTGTTCATGTCCGGCGCAGCGCCAGCGGCGATCACCGCAACTGCGCCGGATTCGCGCTCCGTAGCGCGATAACGGACGAATACTCGTACCAAGTGTACTACACTCCGGGTGCGTAATTGGCACGCGGCTGGTCGGTATCAGGTCAGTGTTTGAGCTACGCAGTAGCCTGACCAGTTACAGGCTGGCGGCGGGCGCCATCTCGTCGTTACCCGCGTGGTATACTTGACCGGCAAAGGTGTTGAGCAGGGCGAGTACGTCTTGTGCCCAGCCGACAGGGAAGGATGGCCGCCGACTGAGAGCCATCCGGCCGCGAGGCGCGACGTACGGCCACCTGTGAGCCGGCTCCCAGCCGCCCGCCAGTGGGGAAGGGGCCACGGTCGCCACCGTTACCGGCGAGAATGAGGATGACCGCGCCGCGCGGCCATCGAATTCGGGTGGTACCGCGGAAGGCCGAGCCTTTCGTCCCGTGGGGGACGGAGGGCTTTTCTTGTTGTAGGGGTCGCCAGCCTGGTGGCGCTGACGGGCGATACGAATTGACGTAACGTTGGGGGCGGCTCTTGACATAGTACGTTCGCGGCCTGATAATGTACGTACATATTGGCGCCTTGTCGCCAGCAGCCGGATCGCCGCCGCGTACAGCCGGTCGGCCAGGCGACGAGGAGGGAGTATGAAGACGATGTCCGCCACGGTCCAGGCGCCAACACAAGGACTGTCCGGCCCGGAATTGCGCCGCCGGTTCATTGACTTCTTCGCTGAACGCCTCGGCGTCGAAGTGCCGTCGGCGTCGCTGGTGCCGAAGAATGATCCGACGGTGCTGCTGACGGTCGCCGGGATGCAGCAGATGATCCCCTTCTTCGTGGGTGTCGAGACGCCGCCCGCGCCGCGCCTCTGCTCGGTGCAAAAGTGCTTCCGCACGGTGGATATTGACGAGGTCGGTGATGAAAGTCACCTGACCTTCTTCGAGATGCTCGGCAACTTCTCGGTCGGCGATTACTTCAAGGAAGGCGCGATTCGCTTTGCCTGGGAGCTCCTGACGCGCGATTTCGGTCTTCCCGTCGACCGGCTCTGGGTGACGGTCTATCCGGACGACGACGAAGCGCGGCGGCTCTGGCGCGATCTCATTGGCATCCCACCTGAGCGGATTGTGGACGATCCGACGAACTGGTGGGGGCCGGTGGGGCCGACCGGGCCGTGTGGGCCGGACTCGGAGATTCACTATGACCGGGGGCCGGAGCACGGCTGCGGCGATCCAAAGTGCAGCCCGGTCTGCGAGAACGAGGGCTGCAACCGCTTTCTGGAGACCTGGAATCTCGTTTTCATGCAGTTTTTCCGCGACGAGAACGGTGCCGATACTCCCCTGCCGCGCCCGAATATTGACACCGGCATGGGCCTGGAACGGCTGGCGATGGTCGTGCAGGGGAAGAGCTCGGTCTATGATACCGACCTCTACCAGCCGATCATCCGGCGGGCCGAGGAACTGACCGGCGCGCGCTACGGCGAGAGCGCGAAGAACGACCGCGCGCTCCGCGTGGTGGCCGACCATAGCCGGGCGATCACCTTCCTGATCGCCGATGGTGTGCTGCCGGCGAACGAAGGCCGGGGCTACATTCTGCGCCGGGTGCTGCGCCGCGCGGTGCGCTATGGCCGCTTGCTCGGTCTGGAGCGGCCGTTTCTCGCCGAGACGGCGGCGGTCGTGATTGACCTGATGAGCGACCAGTACCCCGAACTACGCGAGCGCCGCGACTATATCTTCAACGTCATCCGCCACGAGGAAGAAACATTTGGGCGGACGCTGGTGCGCGGCCTCAGCCGCTTTGCGACGCTGGCGGCGGGCGTGAAGGCCGAAGGCAAGACAGCGCTGCCGGGCGCAGAGGTTTTTCGGCTCTATGACACCTACGGGTTTCCGTTCGATCTGACGGTGGAACTGGCGCAGGAGCAAGACCTCACAATTGACCGCACCGAGTTTGACCAGGCGATGGCGCGGCAGCAGGCGATCAGTCGCGGCGCGTCCACCTTCGGCAAGGAATCGCACGCCGATCTCGAAACCTACGCTGGCTTGCGCCTCCCCGCGACCGCCTTCCTCGGCTACGACCAAGACCAGGCCGGCGGCGAAATCCTGGCGATCGTCGGGCCACAGGGCGCGCAACAGGAAGCGAGCGCGGGCGAGGAAGTCGAAGTCATTCTCGACCGCACGCCATTCTATGCCGAGGCGGGCGGCCAGGTGGGTGACACCGGCGTGCTGACGCTGGCGGGCGGCGACGGTCGCTTCGCCGTGCGCGATACACAGCGACCGGTGAGCGGCATCACCGGCCACCGGGGCGTTGTGGAAGAAGGCGTGTTGCGCGTCGGCGACCGTGTCGAGGCGGCAATTGACGCCGAGCGCCGCGAAGATATTCGACGCAACCACACCGCGACCCATGTACTGCACCGCGCCCTGCGGCTGGTGCTTGGCACGCACGCGCAGCAGGCCGGCTCGCTCGTCGCGCCCGACCGCCTGCGCTTCGACTTCACCCATCTTCAGGCGCTGACGCCGGACGAACTGCGCCGCGTAGGTGAGATCGCCAATACCGCAGTGATTGGGAATGACGGCGTCTATGCCGACGTGATGGACCGCGAAGGCGCGCTGGCGACCGGCGCGATGGCGCTCTTCGGCGAAAAGTACGGGGACGAAGTCCGCGTCGTCACGATCGAAGACTTCTCGAAGGAACTCTGCGGCGGCACGCACGTCGCGGCGACCGGCGAGATCGGGCCGATCGTCATCACGCAGGAGACGAGCGTTGCCAGCGGCGTACGCCGCATCGAGGCGCTGACCGGCCGAGGCGCGCTGGCCTACCTGCGCTCGTTGCAGGAGACGGGCGAGGCGCTCTTCGCGCAGTTCCGCACCCGCGCGCCGGAACAACTGCCGGCTCAGGTGCATGGGCTGCGCGAGCGCGTGCGCGATCTGGAACGCGAGATCGAGCGGTTGAAGGGCGAGCTGGCCGGCGGGCAAGCCGGCGCGCTGCTCGAAGGCGTGCAAGATGTGTCCGGCGTCAAGGTGCTGGCCGCGCGCGTGGCCGTGCCGGACCAGGGCGCGCTGGCGCAACTCGGCGACCGCCTGCGCGACAAACTTGGCTCCGGTGTCATCGTCCTCGGCATGGTTGCTGACGAGCGCCCAGCGATCCTGGCGCTAGTGACGCCCGATCTTGTCACGCGCGGCCTGAAGGCCGGCGCGATTCTGAGCGCGACCGCGCAGGCGCTCGGCGGGCGCGGCGGCGGGCGGCCCGAACGCGCGCAGGGCGGCGGCGGCGACCCGGCGAAACTCGATGCCGCGCTGGCCGGCGTGCCCGCCACGGTCGTGCAACAACTTTCCTAGTGCGGAGTGCGGAGTGCGGAATGCGGAGTGCGGAATCACGTCTGATACCCCAGGCGCCAGCAGACAGCGCGGTGTCGATCGTGCCCTATTCCGCATTCCGCACGCCGCACTCCGCATTCGACGGAGGGCGGCGTGAGCGGTAACACGAGCGACGAGCGCGACCATATCGCTGTTGGGGCGCACGACACGCTCGATCGCGTGCTCGACCGCGTGCGCGCGAGCACGGCCGGCTCGGTCGTGCTCGACGTGGACGAGCGTAGCTCGCTGCTGATCAGCCTCCAGCAACTCCATCGCCTCGACGAAGTCGCGCAGGAATGCGGCATTGACTTGGCGGTCGCGTCCGCAAACAGCAAATTGCTCAACGCGGCGCGTGTCTTTGGCCTTGCGGTAATTGATACGCGCACCGAATCGCTGCCGCCGGGACTGCCCGCGGTCTCCAATGGTACGCTGCTGGCCGGTGAACCGCTTGGCCGGATCGGTGCGGCGGAGGCAGCGCCTGATGCAGCTGCGGCGGAGCCGGTAGCCGCGACGGCCACGCGCCCGGCAGTGATGTTCAAGCCGGTCACTATCGATCCGGTGGATGGCTGGGACAGTGACGAGGGTGAGGCGGCGAACCGCCCCCCACTCGCGACGCACGCCGAATCGGCGACGCCACCAGCGCGTCGGACACGCGCGCCCCGGCTTGATCCCTATGGTCAGCCCTATGCCGACGATGACGAACCCGAAGTGGCGTGGGCTGACAACGACGATGATGCCCCTATTCCGGACGAAGAAGGTTGGGACAGCGAAGCAGCCGAAGAAGGCGACGACTGGGACGATCAGCCACGGCGGCGCGGCGGCTTCGGCGCCTTCTGGTCCGATGTGCGCGCCTGGATGGACGCCCGGCGCGGGGTTGTCGTTGACGACGAAGAAGAGTTCGCGGACGACGAACCGGCGGCCGAGCGCGATTGGGAGGCTGAGGAAGACTCGCCGCCGCGTGAAGATGACGATAGTGCCGCGGTGGAGGAAGTCGAAGAGGCAGTTCCCCAGCCGCGTCGCACAATCCGACCATTGGCGGTTGGTCGTCCGACCGCCGCCGTTGTCGAACTGCCCGCCAGCCCTTCGCCCGCGCGCCGAAGTGCGCCGCCGATCGTAGACTCGGATGAAGAGGGTTGGGACGATGCGCCTGCGGAACGGCCAGCGCGTCCATTGCGCGAACCGCGCGAACGGCGTAGCGGGGCCGGCTTGGGCGCGCTGCTCTTCGGCATTGTCGCGCTGGCCCTGGCGCTGCTGGTCGTGCTCTATCTGCTGGTGCCGAACGCCACCGTGACGCTGACGGCGCGCACCGGCACGGTGACGACCAGCTTCAATGTGGTGGTCGGCGAGATCGATCCGAACTCGCCGCAGGGGCAGCCGACCCAGGAGCGGATCGTCGTGCCCGCCAAGCGCATCACCGTGCCCGTGAGCGCGAGCGCGACGCGGCCGGCGACCGGCGCGCGGCTGGAGCCGGATGGCACGGCGACCGGCTCGGTAGCGCTGACGAACCCGTCCACCGAGCCGGTGACGGTAGCGAAAGGCACGGAACTGCCCGCTGGCGACGGCCGGAATTACGTGACGCTGGAGGCAGTGACGGTGGGCGCGTCCGATCCCTTTGCCTCGGCCGCCTTCGGCGCCGCGACGGTGCAGGTGGCGGCGGAGATCAAGGGCAGTGGCGGCAATGCCGACATCGGCGTGGTCAAAGGGCGCTTGCAGAGCGGCGTGTACTACACCAATAAGGCGGCCATCAGTGGCGGTACCGACCGGCGCATCCCGACGATCGCGAAGCAAGACCTGGCGGCGGCGCAGACCGCCGCCGAGGACGCCGCGCGCACGAAGGGTCTGGCGGCGATCAGCGGCGCCGTGCCGGCCGGCAGCGCGATCATGCACGACACGGCGGGCGTGGGGAACTTCGCGGTCCAGTTCAACGCGAAAGAAGGCGCCGACAGCGATAGTGTCACCGCTACGGTGACGGCGCAGGGCACGGCGCTGACCTGGAATCAGGCCGATGTACAGGCGCAGGCTCGCGCCGAGGCCGAGCGGCGTCTCAACGCGCTGGCCGTGCCGGGTGAGCCGATCGTGCCTGGCTCGATGCAGCTTGGCACGCCGCAGGTCGCGTCTGACGTGCCGGGCACGCTGACTTACGCGATGACCGGCACGGCCAGCACACGCGCGGCCATTGGTGGCGACACCGAGCGCGCCCGCCTGGC
>DASUBC010000329.1:0-10370 GCA_035763465.1 Thermomicrobiales bacterium | reverse complement strand
GATGTTCGAAGACAAGGCGTTCCGCGACGACGTGCTGCACCGCATCCCGCTGGGCCGGCTCGGCAAGCCCGAAGATGTCGTCGGCGCGGTCGTCTACCTCGCCTCACCTGCGTCGGACATGGTCACCGGCCACACCCTGCTGGTGGACGGCGGCTGGACTGCTGTATAGGGGACAGCACGCAGCCTCTATCGTCATATGTACAGATGTAGGCTTTGGCGATGGGCGCGGTGGCTGGCTGCTGGCGCGGTGGCGATGCGGGCTACCCCGGATTAAAATCCGAGGCTGAATGGCTGCGGCCACAAAGTCCGCCTACGCGGACTAGGTTCATTGCGAGGCCGGAGCTGAATATTGGCCCCGGCGCTAATCAAGTCTTAGTCCCGCAGGGACTTCGTGGCCGCAGCCCTTCGCGCCGAATTCATTCTGCGCAAACCCTCAGCGGTGCCGCGTCTGGCTACCCTGATCACATCAGCACAAATCCCGCGCACCCGGCGCGGGGGTTGCCGCGTTATGCATACTACAGGGATCGCTTCCGCCAACCAGCATGACCCGCTGGCCGCGCGACGCGCACCAGCCGCCTACGGAGATACCAAATAACCGATGCGAGTACCCCACAAGACAGTATACTCCGCGCCGTGGCGGCGACTGCTCACGCTCTGCGCCTGCCTGATTCTGACCCTCGGCAATCTGCCAGCGCCGGCCGGCGCGACCGCCGCCATGAACGAGGACGCGCCGCCGGCGGCCGGCGGGATGGCCCGGCTGGGCAACATGGCCTACATCTACGCGCGGCGGACCGATAGCGGCGTCTGGGTCCGCAAGACCGACGGTCTCTGGTACACCGGCTGGTCACCGCTTGGCGGCGCGACCGACCTGCTGCCGGCGGCGGCGGGACAGGGTGCGTTCATCAATGTCTTCGTGCGTGGGCAGGACGGCGGCCTCTGGGTCAATCGCACCGCTGACGGCCGCACCTATGCAGGCTGGCAGGCGCTGGGCGGACAGCTCGGCGCGGCGCCGGCCGCCGCCGGCTTCGGCACGCGCAGCTACGTCTTCACCCTGGACCCGGCCGGCAACGTTGCGGCGCGTGTGTCGGGCGACGGCCGCACCTTCTCCGCGCCGATCGCCCTCGGCGGGACGCTCGCGGCGGCGCCGGTAGCAACTGTTGTTGACGGCGCGCTGACCCTGTTCGGCAAGGGGCGGGACGGACGGCTCTACACGCGCGCCACGCGCGACGGCACAACAGCCGATTCCTGGTCGGGCTGGCAGCCGCGTGGCGGCGACGTCCCGGCCTGGCCGCTGGCGGGACCGAGCGACCCCACCGACTATCCACTGGCGCTCGATGTTGGCGTCAACTTCATCAGCCCGAACGATTGGGAGACCTATCAATTGCCCGCCTACACCGACCTGCGCCCGTCGCTCGCCAAGTTCTCGATGTTCTACGACGGCGACCCGTACCGTCCGATGTTCCCAGCCAGCGCGATTGACGAGGTCATCGCGCGCGGCGCGCGCACGATCATCTTTCGCACGGCGGAGACGCATATCGCGCCGGAGGACGTCGAGCGCGAACTGCACGCGCCCTTGCCCGGCGACAGCCGTTCGCTGCTCGACTATATCGCCGGCCAGCGAGCGCAAGGCTCGCCGGTGGAGTTCTGGATCGAGGTCGGCAATGAGCCTGATCTGAGCGGGCTGGCGCCCCTGGCTGCTCGCGCCGACCTCCTGCACACTATTCGCGAGGTCGCGCCACGCTACCGCGCGAACTACCCGAACCTGCGCTGGCTGGCCTCGCTGCCGACCCGCACCGGGCTACTGGACAGTCCCAACCCGAACGATCACGGGCTGGCGTATCTGGATCAGGTGCTCTCTGACACGGGCGATGGCCTGGGTGATGTCGCCTCGCAGTACGACGCGCTCGGCGTCCATATCTACGGCGCCGACACGTTGCAGCAATCGTTTCCCAGCCTGCACGCCGCGACTGCCGACTACGACTGCGCGGACAGTAACGGCGACGTGAACTGTCCGCTCGCCGTGCTGGATCGCGTCCTGAGCCGAACTGATCGGCCCATCTTCATCACCGAGGCGGGCATCAATTCGGCGCTGGCCTGGCCCTTCAAGGCGAAATACTATGTGGACGCGCTGTACCGCCTGCCGAGCCAGGTACGCGGTTTCGCGATCTTCACCCTCAGTCGTGACCCCGAATGGTACGCGGGCGATAGTCCGCAGTGCGATAAGCCGCAGGGCTGTACGCGCTACGCCCTCGACGTGGACGAGCAAGGCGCCATTGATCCCGGCTTCACCGGCGCTGCTGGCATAGGCCGCTGCTACCAGGCGGCGGGAAGCGAGACAACGGCCAGGGATATGCCGCCAGCAGCCGGCTGCTGGCGGCCGTGCGGACTGCTGGCCGGGGCGACAGCGCCGACTGGCGTGCTCGAACCCTGTGCGCCACGCAGCGCCGATCGTGGTCAACTACGTCCTTGACACAGCACAGTGACCACACCCAGTGCTATACTCCCTCTGACCGCGTCGAGGGAAGAGTCGCCGCGCGTCAACCCGCGCCACACACAATCAGCAAAGGCCAGTGATATATACCGATGCGACGAATGGTTGACCAGACCGGCTTGAACGAGCGACTCGAACAATACTCGCATCGCAGCGGCATGATGGTGGGCGTCTCGATGGCGCTGGTCGTCGCGCTCACGATTGGCGCGTTCATCTGGGTCTTCTTCAAGATCGATCCGTTTTTTACCGATTTCACCGGCCGCACCGGCGCGACCTATCCGACGCCGGCCATCGTGCGCGTCCTGGCATCACCGCCCGGCAGCGCGGCGGCGGCCTCACCAGGGACGGCGACAGCGGCGAGCGCCCCGGTCATCCCGACGCCGACCGCGCTGGGCACGCCCGTAGCGAGCGGCGCGGCAACACCCGCCTTTACGCCTACGCACGTCATCGCGGATTACGGGCAGCAAGTCAATCTCCGCGCCGGGCCAAGTACCTCGTCGAGCCAGATCGCCCTACTCGCGCCTGGCACAAAGCTCAAGTTCCTGAACGAACAGCAAACCGTGGGGGAGACGATCTGGATGCGTTTCCAGACCGAGCGTGGTGACGTCGGCTGGGTGCGCCAGATTGATACGAATCCAGTGCCCTAGCGCGTCAGTGACCAGCGCGGGTATGCGCGGGGCGAGTCGCCGGGAAGAGGGCTTCGAGCTCACGCACGAAGCGTTCGGGGTCGCGGTACTCGATGGCGTAGCCAGCGCCGGGCGCCAGCGGATTGACTGGTAGCCGCAGTGCGATCCAGCCTTCCTCCAGGCCACGACAGATGAGTTCCGTCACCGTCCGCACGAAGCGCGAGTAATACATGCCGCCGGGCTGGCAGAGCTCGAAGTAGCGCTGGCCCATGCCGTCGGCGGTCCAGATCGCCTGGATCAATTGCAGATGCTTCTGCTGTACATCGGAACGATTGCCGGTGCCCTGGCCGACTTTCCGCAGGGCAGCCGTCAACCAGCTGATGCGCTCGACCTGTCCGCCACAGTTGGGGCAATGCGCGTCAAGATCGAGATCAGCATCAAGGAGCGTGCGCTCACAGCGCATACACCAGAAGAATCGCTCGGCCATCAGTTCCCTGCTGTGCTGCCTCGCCGCCAGTTGTGCTTGACGCAGCAAGCACGGCGCCACGGCAGTGTGCCACGGCGCGACGGTGTTCTAGCGCGACGTCGTGCGCTGAATCCACATGATAATCAGGATACCCAGGATCATCATGACGAAGACGACGGCCAGTTCAATCGTCTCCCCTACTTCACCGAAGACCATGATTCGCTCCTTCCCGCAGATGATGGGTGATAGACGGTAGATGATAGTGGGTTCCCGTCAGCACGGTGTCTGTCTGCGGGCGTAGCGCCGGAACCGACCCTTCTATCATCTACCGTCTATCATCCTCACCCTATTTGTGCGTCAGCAGCCACTTGGTGAGCTCGTCCATTTCCTGGTCCGTGATCTGGTCAGTGCCGAAGGACGGCATCACCGTGCCTGGCGCGATCTTCTGCGGGTCACGAATCCAGGTCTTCAGGCCATCCTGCGTCACTGGCAGAGTCGGATTCGTGTCGGGAATCTTCGACTTCGAGGCGATCGTCGAGAGATTCGGACCGACCGCCCCACCATTGGGGTATTCGGGCGAGATCGTGTGGCAGGCGATGCAGCCCTTCGTCTGGAAGAGCGCCGCGCCGGGGTCGCTACCGGCCGGCGGCGACGCTTCGCCACCACCACCGGCGCTGCCCGCGTTCTGATACTGCGCGACCACGTCTGGCGGAATCGGCGTGCCCAGTCCTGGCGGTGTCGGCAGCGCAGCGACTGGCGTGCCGGCCTTGACGAGCAGTGCCGGCACTTCGGTCCAGTTGCCATAGGTAATGAAGTTGACGAGGTCACCGATCATCTGATCGTTAAGCGGCCCGTTATGCGCCTCCGCCCACATCGGCATCACTGGGAGTTTGCCGGTAACATTCAGCTTGCCATTCTCAATGGTCGTCTGGAGATACGCCTGGCGCTTGGCATCGCCGTTGTGGTTCTGCGCGGTGTTCAACGGAAACCCCGCGCCCGCGATGCCCTTGCCTTCCGGTCCGTGGCAAACAGCACAGTTCGCGGCAAAGAGTTCCGCGCCGCGCTCAATCGAAGCATCCTTTTGCTGCTGGGCGGCGGCTACGCGCCGCTGTGGTTCGAAAATGCCGTACATGAGCACGATAAGCGCGACGACCATGAAGAGTGTGACGAAGGCCGTAACCTGCCGTCCGATCGTATCCACAAACCCTCCGATTCGCGTTGCCGGTCGCGGTCAAAGACCGCACTGTCAGGCCACCGCCGGACGCGGCGAGACCGCCTCGCTTCCGCCAGCGGTACTGTTAGGCTCGCTTAACAGCCTCCCGCTCGGCGTTAACCTAATAATTGCTGCCCGGCAGTTTGACCGCCTGACTCGGCTCAAACTTCTGGCGCGACGTGATCTTCCCGCTATTGACAACGACTTTGCCGCCCTCAATCGTGATCTCCATATAGTCGAGCGCGCGGGGCGCCGGCCCGGCGATATGTTCGCCATTGCGGTTGTAGACCGAGCCGTGGCATGGGCAATGGAAATCGTTTTCCGAAGAGTTCCAGGGCACGGTACAGCCCAGATGCACGCACTTCCAATAGAGCGCCAGCGCGCCATTAGGGCTATTGTTGATCAGCCAGAAGCGACCCTCGCGATTGACAATCGGGTCTTTGCCGACCGCCGGAATATTCGCAGGGTCAACCGTAATCTTGCTGCCGAATGCGCCGGTCTTGAGCGGCCAGAAGAACGCGACAAAGCCCGCCGCCGCTTCGGCCAGGAAGAATGTCCCGGCGCCCGCGACCGTCCAGCGGAGGAAGTCGCGGCGGGTCGTGCGTGGTGAGGAGTCGAACCGCCCGAAGAGCAGGCCCAGCACCCAGCGCACACTTGCGGCGGTGAATACCGCCCGTATCAATCGTGCTACGATCATCATCCCCTGCCTACCTTACACCCCGCTGTGTCGGATACCACCGCTGGATCAGGTCAAACGCCAAGCCAGGTCCGAATCGTCGCGCCCTCCGGCACGCGCGGATTTTGCCACGGCCACCACAGTTCCATGCCGTGCCCCCGGAAGGCGGTGCCGACGACCGTCAGAATCGCGTAGGAGACCACGAAGCCAGTGAAGAGCGCGATCATGACGCCGCGCATGTCGGCGTCGTAGAGGCGCTTCACGAGCCAGACCAGAATGGCCGGCAGCCCGATCATGATCGCGATCGGCACAAGGTCGCTGTAGAACCAGTAGGGCAGCCCCGCCGCGTTCAGTTGCTTCAAGATACCGAAGCCCGGCCAGAAGCCGAGCACCAGGCGCGGATTGCCCGCCTTGTCAAAGCGCTGCTGCTCATCCAGGATGATCAGCACGAGCATTAGCACGGTGGTGTAGATCGCCGAGAAGCCGGCGATCTTCTTACTATTCGCCCCGTACCACCACACACCCTGACCGAGCGGACTTTTGTCAACATAGGGAATGGCGGCGATCAAGACCAGGGCCAGGCCCGGCACGAACACGCCGGCCAGCATGGGATCCATGTGCAGCAAGAGTTCTTGCAGATTGAGGAAGTACCACGGCGCCTTCGACGGGTTCGGCGTCTTGGTCGGGTTGGCGACCGTCAGGAGCGGCGCATTGATCAACACCGACATCAGCGTCAAGAGCAGGGTAAAGACCAGCGCCGCGATCGCTTCGATGACGACCAGGTCCGGCCAGACCATGACCTCGTCGCCCTCGACGTACTTCGGCCGCGCGAAGGTCTGCCCACGCACCAGCGCCAGCAAGCGGTAGGTCTTCTCCATCTCGACGGGGATTTCACGTCCCGCGTCCTCTGGCAAGCGTTGTTGCTCGGTCTGCGCCATCGCTTTGCTCCCGTGCCGCACGCTGCGAATGGGGCGTTGCCGCCCCCGCGCAGCCTCAGTTAAACCGACGCCTCATTCCTCCACTGCCAGCCTTTACAGCGGGCCGGAGATACCACCATCCTTGCGAATCCGCCAGAAGTGCGCGGCCATCATGAACGCCGCCAACAGTGGCAAGAAGATGACATGCAAGGTATAGAAGCGCAAGAGACCGTTCTGCCCGACATCGTACCCGCCAATCAGCAGGAAGCGAATCTGCGTGCCGACAATTGGCGCATAGGACGCGAGCTGCGTGCCGACCGTGATCGCCCAGAACGCCAGCTGGTCCCACGGCAGCAGGTAGCCGGTGAAGGAGAGCAGGAAGGTCAGGAAGAGCAGGACAACGCCGATGACCCAGTTGAACTCGCGCGGCGGCTTATATGAGCCGGTGTAGAACACCCGGCACATATGGAGGAAGACGACGATGACCATCGCGTGCGCGGAATAGCGGTGCAGGTTCCGCAGCAGCGTGCCAAGCGTCACCGAACTCTGCAAGTCCAGCATATTCTGATACGCTATTGTCGTCGAGGGGATGTAATAGAACATCAACATCACGCCCGTGACCGTCAGCATCAGAAACATGAAGAACGAGAGGCCGCCCAGGCAGAAGGTGTACGGCACCGCCAGCGCATGACGGCGCAGGCGCACCGGATGGAGATGGAGATAGATGTTCCCCAGCACGACCAGCGCCTGGTTGCGCGGCGTGTCGGGATAGCCGCTCCGCACGATGGAGCGGTAGAGCTGGGACCGCGTGACTCGTTCGACAAGGGTGGTTTCGCGCCTCAATGCCATGCGCCGGTTCCTCCCATCCCCACCGCTGGCGACCTACCAGCAGCGCCTTGCTCCGCCCAGCATTGGCCGGAGTCGCTACCAACCCGAGGGGCATACTACAGCGCGCCATTCCTCGCCACGCGCCGTTGCGCGACCCGTGCCTGGCGCCGGTGTATGCCTGATCACCGCACTAGGAGACGCCGGTGGCAGCCAGGCCGCCGACCAGCATCTGCTTACCCGTGTCGCAGGTCTCGAAGTTCTTCATCGAGAGCGCATTCGTCGGGCAGACATTCTCGCAGATGCCGCAGCGAATGCACAACTCTTCGTCGAGCGCGAAGACGATGCCGGGAATCTCTTCGCCCGGCAGGGGCGCCGCCGCCACCAGTTCCTCCCAGGCGCCGCCGTACGTTTCGGCGGCCCGATCTTCCAAGTTGCGGTCGCCGATCGTCTGGTGGATCGCCTGGACGTGGATGATACCGTACGGGCAATACTCCACGCAGCGGTAGCATTCGATACAGAGATTGGGGTCAATCTGAATATTGATCTGGCACTGGAGACACCGCTTCGACTCGTCGTCGCCCTGCTCCGGCGTATAGCCGAGGTCGGTTTCGACCAGGAAATCCTTCCGCAGTTCCGGCGGCATTGACGGCATCTTCTGGCGTGGAATCTCGGTGTAGTCAATCGCCCGGAAGAAGGGTTCTACCGTGCGAATGGCTCCTTGCTCGCGCACGACCGCGTTGTCAATCGCCGTCGCGCACTCGCGGCCTTCGGCGATCGCCTCGATCACGGTGCGCGGCCCGTTCGACAGGTCGCCAATCGTGTAGAGACCCGCGTACTCCGTCGTGTGCAGTTTCTTCTTCTTCGCCGGAATTGTGCTGTTGCGGTTGACCCGGATACCGAGTTCCTTGCGGAGGTCATCCGGCAGGATGTGGGTCAGGTCGGGGGTCTGCGAATAGGCCGGCACCACGAGGTCGCAGTCAATCGTGAACTCCGACCCCTCGATCGGCACGGGGGAGCGTCGCCCACTGGCGTCGGGCGCGCCGAGTTCATTCTTGATCATCACCGCGCCGCGCACCTTGCCGTTCTCATCGCCCAGCACTTCGATGCACGACGTCAGCGTCATGACTTCGACGCCTTCTTCTTCCGCGCCCTCGATCTCTTCTTCCGTCGCGCCCATCTCCGCGATGGTGCGCCGGTAGGCCATGTAAATCTTCTCGGAGCCGAGGCGCACCGAGGAACGGACGCAGTCAATCGCCGTGAAGCCACCGCCGAGCACCAGCACTCGCTTCGGCAATTCGCTGAATGGCTCCAGATTGATCCGCTTCATGAAGAGCGAGCCGCCCTCGACGCCGTCCAGGTCTTCGCCCGGCACCCCCATCGGGTTCGGCACGATACAGCCCATCGCCAGCACCGTCGCGACATGCCCATTGACGCCCGGCAGCAGCTCGCGCAGGGGGATGTTCTTGCCGACCTCACAGTTCATATGGAAGATCACGCCCATCGCTTCGAGGTCGCGCTGCATGTCGTAAACATACTTGCGCGGCAGGCGGTAGGGTGGGATGCCGATATAGAGCGCGCCGCCGACCGCGTTGAGCGCCTCGTAGCAATGCACCTCGAAGCCGCGCGCCGCCAGGTCGTGCGCGGCGGCGAGGCCGCCCGGCCCGGCGCCGATGACCGCGACCTTACCTTTGGTCTGGGTCGGCGGCTTCAGTTGCCACGTATTCGGCGCAACGCCGGTGCGGCCATTGTCGGCCATCATCCGCACCGGTTCGTAGGCCGGGGGGAGTGAATCGCGGTAATCAGCCGCGACACGCTTCAGATCGCGAATGGCGATCGGCTTGCCGTCAATCTTCTTGCGCCGGCACACCGTCTCGCACGGGTGCGAGCAGATGCGGCCGAGCACATCGGGGAAAAGGTTCGACCCGCAATTCACCTCGTATGATTCGCGGTAGCGGTGCTGCGCGATCAGCGAGATATAGCGGGGAATATCCGTCTTCGCCGGACAGGCGACCTGGCAGGGCACATTGTTCTTGTACCACTCCAGGTCTGGGGTCTGCACACGCATGAACCGCATCGGCGACTCCTCGCACAGTGTCCTGCCAGTCCTCGCAGGACCATTGCCGCGCGCTTGAACGCTGTTACCACAGCCAATTATTCGCGCGCAGGGCGCAAAGGCTCTACCGACATTCTCCCATCAACCGCGCCGACGATCAAGGGCATCGTCACGAATTTCACAAATCCCCGCTGCCAGGCGACGTCAGCTATCTGAGCGTGCTTCAGCGCACAATTCGCACTACCAGCCAGATGATGAGGGCTACGGCCAGCAGCCAGACTGCAATCATCAGCGCCGCGCCAAGCCGGCTGACCGGCTTCCCCTGCTCGATTAATCGCTGCGCTTCCACACGGCAATCGGCCAGCACATCGGCCGGAATCATCCGTAGAGCCAGCGCGATACCCAGTGGCACCAGCACCAGATCGTCCAGGTAGCCGACGACCGGAATGAAGTCGGGGATAAGATCGAGTGGACTGAGCGCATAGATGACGACGCAGCCCGCGAAAATCCGGGCGTGGCGTGGCACACGCGGGTCACGATACGCCAGGTAGAGCGCATAGACCTCGCGTTTCAGTTTTCGCGCCCGGTCCTTCCAGCGCGCCAGCATTGCGGTCGCTCCTTCGTTCTAGCGCTATCGTAGCGCAAGTAGAGAGTCGAGAGTAGGGAGTAGAGAGTTCCTCTGGATTGGCGCGGCGTCCATAGACGGGCACCGTGCTGGCCGGAACCACTCTCTACTCGCCCCGGTTGCGGCAGCCGCGCAGCCGCCGATATACTGCTTCGTTGAATAACTGGCCGGGCGGGCGATGGGCCGCCTGGCTGGGCTACCTGATTGGAAGGAGCGAACACGCATGGCGATGGTCGAGCGGACGGCGGGCGAGACAGCGGCGCGCTTGCGCGAACGTTTAGAGAGCGGCCGGGCGACCATCGGCATCATTGGGCTGGGCTACGCCGGTCTGCCACTGGCGGTCGCCTTTGCCCAGGCCGGCTGTCCCGTCATTGGCGTGGATCTGCGTCCCGACCGTGTCGCCGCGCTGCACGCCGGCCGCTCCTACGTCGGCGACATCGCCGACGCTACGATCGGCGCGCTGGTCGAAGCGGGC
>DASUBC010000328.1:0-4457 GCA_035763465.1 Thermomicrobiales bacterium | reverse complement strand
CCCTGTTGACCAAGAGGAGGATTTGCATGGCCGTGATGAATGGCGACTACGCGGTGCTGGCCGAGGGATTACAGAAACGCTACGGACAGACCCACGCGCTGCGCGGTGTTGACCTCGCGGTCGAGCGCGGCACCGTGTACGGCCTGCTCGGGCCGAACGGCGCGGGCAAGACGACCACCGTCCGGATCCTCACGACACTGCTCCAGCCCGACTCCGGCCGCGCGCGGGTCGCCGGCTACGATGTCGTGCGCGACGCCGAGCAGGTGCGCTATCGCATCGGCCTGGCCGGGCAGCAGGCGGCGGTGGACGAACTGCTCACCGGGCGCGCCAACCTGGAGATGGTCGGCCGCCTCTATCACCTGCCCGGCCGTGCAGCGCGGCGGCGCGCCGACGAACTGCTGGAACAATTCGCGCTGACCGACGCGGCGAATCGCATCGCCAAGACCTACTCCGGCGGGATGCGCCGTCGCCTCGACCTGGCCGCCAGCCTGGTCGCCGCGCCGCCGATCCTCTTCCTCGACGAACCGACGACCGGCCTCGACCCGCGCAGCCGCCTCGGCATGTGGGACGTCATCAGCGGGCTGGTGGCGCAGGGTACGACGGTGCTGCTCACCACGCAATACCTGGAAGAAGCCGACCGGCTTGCCAGTCGCATCGCCGTCATTGACCAGGGCCAGGTGATCGCCGACGGCACGCCGGACGAACTGAAAGCCACCGTTGGCGGCGAGCAGATTGACGTCGTGGTGCGCGAGGCCACCGAACTCGCCGAGGCGGCGGAAGCTCTGCGTCGCGCCAGCGGCGCCGAGCCGCACGTCGAACCAGACGCCCGGCGGCTGACCGTGCCGGTGACCGGTGGCGCGTCCGCGCTGGTCGAGGTCGTGCGCGAGCTCGACCTGGCGGGACTTACGGTTGACGATCTGGCGCTGCGCCGCCCGACCCTCGACGAAGTCTTCCTGCGGCTCACCGGGCACGCGGCGGACGAAGTGACGAGCGATACCGGCGTGCTGGCCGGCGTGCGGTGACGATAGTTACAAGTTGGCAGGTTGCAGGTTGCAGGTTTGAGCAGGTAAACACGCTGCCAGACAGCCACCGCCCTGACCTACCGAGAACCTGCAACCTGTAACGTGGAACCCGTAACTGCTTTATTGGAGGACCGATGAGCGTATTGCAAGTCCCCGCTCCCCCGGCCACGCTGGGATCACGATTGTACTGGGCCATCGCCGATGGGCTGACCGTCACCCGGCGCAACCTTTCGCACATCCGGCGTGTCCCTGAGAAATTGCTGGATGTCACGCTCCAGCCGATGATTTTCGTCTTTCTCTTCGCCTACGTCTTCGGCAGCGCGATCCAGGTGCCGGGCGGCGGCAGTTATCGTGAGTATTTGCTGCCGGGCATCTTCGCCCAGAGTATCGCCTTCCTCGCGATCACCACGGCGGTCGGCGTCGCGGACGACATGGCGAAGGGGCTGATCGATCGCTTCCGCTCGCTGCCGATGGCGCGTTCGGCGGTGCTGGTCGGCCGGGCGCTTGCGGACCTGACCCACAGCATCATCGGCATCACCGTCATGGCCTTGTGCGGGCTGGTCGTCGGCTGGCGGGCGCACGAGGGCCTGTTGCAGACGCTGGCCGGGTTCGGCCTGCTGCTCCTCTTCGGCTTCGCGATGATCTGGGTCGGCACCTTCATCGGGCTGATCGTCCGCGCCACCGAGACGGCGCAGGTGATTGGCTTCGTCGCCCTCTTCCCGGTCACCTTTATTGCCAACACCTTCGTGCCGACGCAGGGGATGCCCGCCGTGTTGCGCGTGATGTCGGAGTGGAACCCACTCAGCGCCACGGTCGCCGCCTGCCGCCAGCTCTTCGGCAATCCTGGCGCGGCCTACACCGGCAGCGCCTGGCCGCTCTTGCACCCGGTTACTGCTTCGATCACTTTCTCGCTGATCCTCCTGGTCATCTTCATCCCGCTTGCCGTGCGGCGCTACCGGACTACGATGGCGCATTAAGCGGCGCAGGCGTTGACAGGTTCGTTCCGTAAATTACGGTCCCGCTCCCTCCTGGAAGATTCCGCGACGGCGTGTTACCTTCCAGCGGGGAGCGGGACCACTGTTTGTGTTGGGTGCTGGTGGGAAGGACAGGGGCGATGGCGCGGCTTGACTTTGGCGTTGGCATTCACCCGACGCCGCGTGGCGGCACGCTGGCGGAAATGCAGCAGACGAACGCCCGGCTCCTTGAGGCCGCGCGGGAGCACGGCCTGACCTGCTGGGTGATTGACCACTTCCAGTTTGGCGCCGAGCCGATTCTAGAGTGCCTGGCTTTCCTGGCCTATCACGCCGGACAATATCCTGGTCTGCGCTGGGGCACGCTCGTACTTGGACAGGGCTATCGCAATCCCGCGCTGACCGCCAAGATCGCTGTGACGCTGCAAGTCCTCACTGGCGGGCGCTTCATTCTCGGCCTGGGCGCGGGCGATAGCGCGAGCGAGCACCAAGCGTATGGCTACGCCTTCCCGGTCGCGCGCGAGCGCGTCGCCCAACTCGACGAAGCGGCGCATATCATCCGGGCGCTCTGGCAGGGCGGTCCGGCCACCTTTGCTGGCGACTACTACCACGTCGCAGAAGCCCATTGCGTTCCCGCGCCCACGCCGCCACCCGTGCTGATGATCGGCGGCGGAGGCGAGCGGCGCACGCTGCGCGTCGTCGCCGAACACGCCGACTGGTGGAACGCCGACTATTACGCGCCCGCCGACTACGCGCGCAAGCTCGGCATCCTCGGCGAGCACTGCCGCGCGCTCGGGCGCGACCCGGCCGCAATCGTCCCGAGCTGCTATATGGGCCTCAGCGTCTCGCGCGACCCCGCTCGCCTGATTCGCCGCCGCACGATGGGCCACCGGGGCGAGGTTCATGTGGTCAGTGGCGACCCGGACGAAGTCACAGCGCAGCTGGCCGGCTTCGCCGCCGCCGGTGTGCATCACATGCAGCTGAACTTTCTGGACTTCCCACGTACCGAGGGGTTGGACCTCTTTCTCGCCGAAGTCTTGCCCCGTTTCGAGCGCGCCGGGACGTAGCGCAGTCAGGCGCGCGGCTGGTAGGCGCCGCGCGCGACCGGCGGGCGATAGGCGCCCAGTTCATCACTTGGCAGCGCGACCGTGCGACCCAGCTCGGCGGAGCGGTAGAGGGCCATCAGCAACTCGACCACTGCCACGCCGTCGCGAAAGGTTTCTAGAGGCGGCGTGCCCCGGCGGAAGGCGTCCACCATGTGCCGGTCCTCCGCCGTGTAGCCGTAGGTGCCGGCTTCGTCTTCGAGGACCGGCAGCAGTCCCTGCTCGGCGCTCTGCTTCTCGACCAGGTCTTCTCCTGTCGCGCCCGCGACCTGGCGCGAGAGAAAGACCGATAGCCCGCTGTTCAGCGAGTTGAACGCCAGCGAATACTCCGGACCAAGCAGCTCCAGTTGAATTCGCAGCCCTGGCCCGACGTACGACCACGAGGTCGTCGCCTCGACCATCACCGGCGTCCCCGTCTCGTCGGTGAAAGTCACGGTCGCGCGGGCAAAATCCTCTGCCGGATGGCTGGCATAGTCAACTTCCGCTCCCATCGTCTCCCGCAGCCGCGCGACGTACTCCGGGCGCGCCCACTTCAGTGTGGCGACCGTAGCGTTCGCGCTGGTCGGCGTCAGGCACTCGCGATCACGGCCGGGCGGCGTCAGCAAGAAGCGCGCCACCTCGACGCTGTGGCACATCATGTCGGAGAGCACGCCGCCACCCTGCCGATCGCCCTGCCAGAACCAGGGCCGGTGCGGGCCGCTGTGCTCCTCCGCCGCGCGGGCCAGGTACGGTCGCCCGGCGTTTGGCACGCCCCGCCGCCAGATGATCTCCTTGCCGCGCTGGACCGCTGGCGCGAAGACCTGATTTTCGAGATAGCCGTGATTGAGTCCCGCGTCCTCGGCCAGCCGCAGCATCTCCCGCGCCTCGGCCAGGTCGCGCCCCAGCGGTTTTTCGCAGGCGACACCGCGCAGCGTGCCGCCACCGTCCTTGACCGTCTGGTGAATCGCGCGCATGTGCGCCAGGCGGGTGTAGTTCGGGCCGCAAATCCAGACCGCGTCAATCTCCGGCGACGCCACCAGCGCCTCGACCGAGTCGAAGGCCGCGCAGGGACCGAGGTCCAGCGCGTTCGCGCGAGCCGCGAAATCCTCGCGGTGGGCGGCGGTCGGGCTGTAGACACCGGCGATCCGGGCGTTGCGGACGCCCACGAAGGCTTGCAGGTGAAAATTCGCCATGAAGCCGCTGCCGACGATGCCCACGCGGAGCGGCTCAGTCAGGTTCGCGCCGGTCATCGTTTCCTCCTTCCGAGGCACAGCTGCTCTCAGCAATAGCCCGCCATCTTCAGCAAGCCGCGCGCCTCGGCCAGCGGGCGCTCGTCTCGCCCACTCTCGATCTCCAGGCAGCCGCGTCCTTGAAAACCTGCC
>DASUBC010000327.1:0-2534 GCA_035763465.1 Thermomicrobiales bacterium | reverse complement strand
GTGAACTCTTTGAGGATGTCATTTTGCAGCGTGCCGCCAAGCCGGGCGCGCGGAATGCCGCGTTTCTCCGCCGCCGCGATATACATCGCCCAGACGATCGCGGCGGGCGAGTTGATGGTCATCGAGGTCGTGATCTGGTCGAGCGGCAAGCCGTCGAGCAGGATTTCCATGTCGGCCAGCGAACTGACCGCCACGCCGCACTTGCCAAACTCGCCCAGCGACCAGGGGTCGTCGGTGTCGCGTCCGTAGAGCGTCGGCATGTCGAAGGCGATCGAGAGGCCAGTCTGCCCCTGCGCGAGCAGATATTTGAAGCGCTGGTTCGTCTCCTCCGCCGAGCCGAAGCCCGCGAAGAGGCGCATCGTCCAGAGTTTGCCCCGGTACATCGTCTGGTGGATACCGCGCGTAAACGGAAACTCACCGGGCGCGCCGATGTCGCGCGCGTAATCTACCTCGCGCTGGGCGAGATCGGCGGGCGTATAAATCTCCTGCATC
Organism: Thermomicrobiales bacterium; assembly: GCA_035763465.1. Taxonomy (GTDB): domain Bacteria; phylum Chloroflexota; class Chloroflexia; order Thermomicrobiales; family CADCWN01; genus DASUBC01. The sequence continues at coordinate 2,042 of DASUBC010000327.1, read as the reverse complement.
ACCTCGCCGGAGGTTGTCATGAAATCCTCCGGCGGCTTGCGCGACCCCGCCGGCTTGCCCGCGGCAGTGGCGGCCCGCTCGCCCTTTACCTCTGTGCTCATCCCGACCTCCTCACGGAGTCGTTCCCGTCGCCCACGGCCAGGCAGGACGCGACCAATCGCATCTTCGATTGTAGCATGCTCCCGCAGAACGCTTGCCGTGAGGGCAAGTTCGGCGTATCTGTTCAGTATCGTGGCCTGGCGGGTGGTGGCCCCGGATTGAAATCCGGGCCTGGGCACTGCTATGCAGTGGCGAAGTCCGCTGTGCGGACTGGCTGCTGGAGGTGCTGGTAACATCATCCGCGCCGGGGGATCACAATCCGCGACGCGGATTTCGTCCAGGCGCTCGCCTGCCCAGGCCCGGATTTCAATCCGGGGCCACGGCGTGCCCTAAACGCTGAACTAATACAGTTGAGCAGTCAAGCACGATGCCAGCCTAAATCCGACTGCCCGACTCGCCCAGCCAGGTAGCGAGAAGCGCACAGGACCGGGTACAATCGCGGCAGGCGCCGCCAATGCGTGATCTGCCTGTGACCTTCGCTGGCCTGCCGGCCGGGCTATACTGCTTGTGACGATATGCTCGACAGTAAACTGTATCGCTTTCTCGAAACGGCGACGAATTTCCTGTTCTTGAATATTGTCTGGCTGCTGGCCTGCCTGCCGGTCGTGACGATTCCGCCGGCGACGGCGGCGCTGTTCGGCGTAGTTCGCGAGTGGGTGCGCCAGGAAGACGCCGGCGTGGTCGGGCCATTCGTCCGCCGCTTCAAGGAGAACTTCGTCCAGAGCCTCATCGTCGGCTGGTTGTGGGCGCTCCTGGGCGCGGTGCTACTCTTCAACCTGCTGGCGATCCGGCAGATGCCCGGACCGCTTGGGCTGCCGTCGCTGGTGCTGGTCGCGGTGGCGAGCCTCTTCTACCTGACGACGTCGGTCTATCTCTATCCCGTGCTGGTCTCCTATGAAACGACCTGGTTCGGCGTGATCAGGAACGCCTTCTTCATCTCTGCCAGCCAGCCGGCCATCACGATCAGCGGCCTCGTACTCACCGGCGCGATGGTCGTGCTGTTCTACTTCGCGCCGATCACCATCGTGCTGTCGGGCAGCATTACGGCGTATCTGCTCTATGCGCTCTGCAATCGCGCATTCCAGCACGTCACCCCACAGGATAACGGCGGTGAGCACTCGGACTGAGCGCGCCGGTCACTCGTCAACCGGTGCGGCGCCCGCCAGCGCACCCTGAAGTGCCAGCGGTAGCGGCTTCGCCACCGGCGTGGGCGTAATGTAGCGCGCGACCAGGGCGCGGTTGCCCGCGACGCCCAATCGGTCGAACAGCAGCATGAAGCGCGCTTCGAGCGCCGCTCCGATCGCGTCCCGGCACTCCGGCGGCAAATCCCAGCACCGCGCCTTGAATGGCCCGAAGCCTTTCTTGCGTGTCGCGTGGAGGAACTGCTGGTCGGTCTGGCCGGGCTTCCGCTCGTCGGCGTGGTAGTCGAGCAGATAGGTGTCCATCTCCTGGCGCAAATCCTCGGGCAGCTGCTCGAAGATCAGCGTCGTGAAGGCGGTCGCCAGGTGGACCTCGACCGCGTTGCGCGCGGCCAGCTGGTCGAACGCCGCTTCCGGCAGTGTTGACGCGCCATGCTGCACCACGCCGCCCAGGCCATACTGCCGGCGGGCGCGCGCCGACAGTTCCGCGAGCGCCGCCAGGTTGAGTTTGACCTCGGCCAGCGTGCCATCCGGCAGCGCCACGCCGCCATGCGTCGTGCCCGTCTGCACGCTGATCTTGCTGATGCCGGGCAATGAGCCGCCCAGCGCCCGTAGCGCCGCCTGGTAGCCCGTCATGAACGCGTCCAGGTCGGCCACCGTGCTGTCCCGGCCGCCGACCTCGCCGATCTCCCCGCCGACCGACACGGTGATGCCGGCCGGCTCGCGCTCGCGAATGAAGGCGGTCAGTTCGGCGGTGTGGCGATAATTCAGTGTCTGCTGCTCGGCCTCGGTTGGGCGGTCGAG
>DASUBC010000326.1:0-2439 GCA_035763465.1 Thermomicrobiales bacterium | reverse complement strand
CGCACAATCGCCTGAGCGCGGTCGGCGACCTGGAGTTTACTGAAGATGTTGCTGACGTAGTTGCGAACGGTCTTCGGACTCAGGTTCAGCCGCTGGGCAATGCCCTGGTTGTTTACTCCCTGCGCCATCAGCCGCAACACGCCACGCTCGCTTTCGGAGAGTTCGGGGAAGGCGACGGCACTGGCGGAGGGGCGCGCGGCGAAGAAGGTCATCATCCGTGTAGCGAGGGCGGGACTGAAGATCGCCTCGCCGTGCCCCACGGCCAGAATCGCCCGTACGATCTCGTCGTCGTCCATATCTTTCAGCACATATCCACGCGCGCCGGCCCGCATCGCCGCGAAAACCGAGTCGTCGTCCTCGAACATCGTCACCACTAAAATCCGGCTCTCGGGGCGGTCGGCGACGATCTGCCGAATGGCAGTCAGCCCGTCGCCGCCAGGCATCTGGAGGTCCATGAGCATGACGGTGGGGCACAGTTCGGCCGCCAGACGCACCGCTTCCCGGCCCGAGGTGGCCTCGCCCACCAGGCGCAACAAGGGCTGACTGCCAAGCAAGGCGCGCAGCCCCTTGCGGAAGATCGGATGGTCGTCGGCGATCAGCACCGTCATCGTCTCGTCATTCATAGTCAGTGTCTCCAGGGGATCTGCGCGCTCACGCAGGCACCGCCGCCGGGCGCTGCGGCTACCGTGAGCGTGCCACCGAGTTCAGCGGCGCGCTCGCGCATTGAAGTCAAGCCAATGCCGCCGTTGTGTTCGGCCGGCAGGCCCACCCCATCATCGCGGATGGTGAGCAACACGGCGTCGGTAGCAAGTTCCAGTCGCACGGTACAGCACGAGGCGTGCGCGTGTCGCGCCACGTTATGCACGGCCTCGGCGGCGATACGGTAGAGCGCCACTTCGAGGGCCGCAGAGAGCGGCGGTAGCGTCGCCGGCAGTTCCAGCATGAGCGTTGCCGGCGCGGCCACCGTATCCAGGCTCCGCAGCGCGCCCGCCAGACCGTGCTCATCAAGCAGTGGCGGGCGGAGACCGTACACCAGGTGTCGGATAGTAGCCGTAGCCTCACGCACGTCGTCGCGCAACTCATCAATCATCGTCTCGGCCATCTCGGGCCGCTCACGCAGCACGTTCCGGACGGCGCCAAGCTGCATCCGTAGCGACGCCAGGGTGGGGCCGAGGCTGTCATGCAGGTCGCGACGAATACGCCGCCGCTCCTCCTCGCGCGTGGTGACGAGCTGCTCACGCGCGGTCTGAAGCGCGTCGGAGAGGCGGGCGGCGTGCAGGGTGATGCCGACCTGGCTCGCCAAATCGCGGAGGAGTCGGAGGTCGTCAGCCGAGAGTACCTCGCCGGGCCGGCGCGCCGCCGCGTGCAGCGCACCGACCACCGCGCCGTGATAAGCCAGCGGAATGGTCAGGCGCTCAGCCAGCGGGGGGGCGGTTCCATAGGCCACCGTGCTCGTCGCCGCGCCCAGGCCTATCTCGATCGCGATGTAGGGCAGTTGCAGCGTGGCGGCGATGGTGGCCGCGACCGTCGGGAGGATGGCCGCTGGCGTCGGGTCCGGTTCGTGGTCGAGGTGCTGGCGTACCGCGCTGAGGACCGCGTAGGGGTCGTCGTGCCAGCCGGTCAGCAGCCGGTCGAGGTGGACCGCCAGCCAGGCATGCACCGGCACGCTCGTCGCGGCGGCGGCGAGGACGCCGAGCAGGCTCAGCCACCAGGGCGGGAGGGTGCGCGCGCCGGTGAGGCCGCCCCGGGTCACGACGAGGGTGTAGACGCTGCCGGCGTAGAGGGCCAGCAGGCCGTAGCGCAGGCCGCGCCCGAGCCAGGCCGCCGGGGGGCGCTCCCGGCCGCCCCGCCCCCGTGCCGTGCTGGCGGGGGGCGGCGCGGGCGCGGTGCCGGTGGCGGTGGCGGGCGGCGCGTTCATCCGGCGCTCAGGCCAGGGCCGGCTGCGGCGCGGCGCGCAGCAGGAGGACGATGATGGCGGCCATCCAGGCGAGGGCGAGCACGCCGCCCAGGCGCAGGGGGAAGGGGGCGAAGATGAGGCCGGGCAGGCTGGTCAGGGCGGCGAGCGCGGCGACGACGATGCCGAGGACCACGCCCCACTTCTGCACCCGCCAGACGCCGGCGGCGGCGACGGCGCAGAGAACGGCCACGACCAGGTTGACGACGAGGAGGAAGTACGGCGGCCCCGGCCGCCCGCCGATCGTCCGGGCGGCCGGGTCGGCGCCGCCCGCCAGCTCCGGGATGGCGAAGACGGCCTGGGTCAGGGCGTAGAGCATGAGCAGGACAGCGGCGGTGGTGTACGACCGGGGGCGGCTCATCGGGGGCTCCTTTCGCGCGAGAACAACGGACGATGGAGCCAGCATAGTGTCCCATTGTCCCACGATCACGAGGCCGGTGTCACATTTCTTTAGGACATGATCCACACGCCGGAGGACAGCCGCC
>DASUBC010000325.1:0-7860 GCA_035763465.1 Thermomicrobiales bacterium | reverse complement strand
TAGCGCGCCAGGGCGCGGTTGTCGAAGTGGAGTTCGAGGATGCGGTCCCCGGTTCGCACCACCGTGCCATCGTTCAGCGTGACCGGCAGCCCCTTGTAGCCCGTGAGCCGATAGCGGAAGAGCGAGTTGGGTCGCACGTCGAGCGCGTGTGCCCGCCAGTTGGCGTACTGCTCCCAGGCCCACCAGATACTCAGTACGCCGATAGCCCGGCCCCCACCGGCCCAGCCGACGTGGGCCAGCCGCCAGGGCACAGCAGCCAGGCGGGCGCGCAGCCGCGCGATCAGTAGCGCCATCGCCGCCCGATCCCCGCGTGGGCGAGCGCCCACCGCACCAGCGTCGTTACCAGGGCCAGGCGCAGCGGCAGGCTGTGGAGCCGGCGCGGCGAGGTCGCGATCCAGCTCTCAGTGACGTGGCAGACGGGCACCCCCGCGCGTTCGAGGCGGCGCAGGAACTCGCTGTCCTCCGCCAGGCGCAACGCCGGGTCGAAACCGCCGAAGCGCTCGAAGAGGTCGCGCGAGCAGTAAAACATCTGGGCATGGATGTGGAAGAGCCGCTTGCCGAACTCCATGAGTCCGAAGAACCCCCGGTCGAGCCAGTCATCTGTGTCGGCGACGACCGTGATGCAGCCCGCCGGATAGCCCTCGGCGACCCGGCGCAGTACCCGCGCGGTCAGGTCGGGCGCCAGGCGCGAATCGGCGTCGAGGAAGATCAGCCAGCGCCCGCGCGCCTGTCGCACCCCGCTGGTCTTGGCTCTGGCGAGGCCGGGCGTTGGCTCGTCCACCACCCGCACCGGCAGGCCGCCATCATCTCCGAACGCGCGGGCGAGCGCGCCGGTGCCGTCCACCGAGCCATTGTCAACGACGACGGCTTCGAGCAGACCCGCTGGACAACGCTGCGCGGCTACTGAGGCGAGCGCGCCGCGCAGGTAGCCCGCTTCGTTGCGCGCCGGGATCACGACCGAGACGTCAGGCGCGCAGGTCGAGCAGCCCACTGTAGGTGATCGGTTGGCGCTCGCGGACGAGGCGAGCGAGGAGACGGAGTACACGCGCATAGTTCTCCGATTCATGGATGTGCTGTGGATGCAAGAAGACCTTCACGACCGGGGCCGCAGGCGACACCGCCAGTTGCACCGCCCCACCCAGGTACACCAGGCGCTCGTGCCACGCCCCGCCGCCCATATAGCCCGCCCACGGCAGCCAGCGCCGCCGGCCCGCGCGAAGATCGTAGAGGGCGTTCATCCCCACGTAGTAGCGAAAATCGAGCCGCCGCAGCGCCGTCAGGATTGACCGTGGGGCGAGCCAGCCCGGCGCGCAGAAGCCCGCTGGCGCGATACCCAGCGCCGCCAGCTCCCGCTGGCCCGCTTCTAGCCGCGCGGCCAGGCACGCGTCGTCAAGCGCCAGAAACTCCCCGGCGTCGCCCACGAAGAGCCGGGCGCGGCAGCGAACCGGCCAGGCACCGCGCAACGGGCCGCTCGCCTGGTGGGTGTAGCCATGCAGCACCACCTCCGACCCGGCGCACTGCTCGTCCCGCAGGAGCCGGGCGAGCGACGATATCGCCGCGATTGGCCCGCAGCCGCCGGCGTTCGGCACCACTTTGAGAACGCGCGGGCGCACGCCGAGCGCGTCCAGGTGCGCCAGCAGCAGGCGAATTTCGTCGGCATAGGCGGGCATCACGTCATGAATTGACACGACCAGCCCGCATCGGCGCCGGCTATTGACGGCGGCGGGTGGGCAACGCGGTGTGGGGTCCATGTGTACTCTTCCCGGCTCAACAGTCAGCGCTGGGCCAGGGTAGTTACAGCCCACACCTCGACCACCGCCGCTGTCGCTCACGAGCACCGGCGTTGCAGAACGTATGCCACCAGTCAGACAAGTCTCACATGGGTCGGTGTCTGCTATGGGCGCGGTGGAAACCGCTTCTGCATGGCATTTACCCAATCTTAAGGCGCTCTTCAACGTTCATTAACCATCGCCGCTGGGGACGCCCATACAATAGAGGTGGCGTGAACCCCCGTGCGGAGCGAACGAGCGCCGGGTCTGAATCCGGCGCGATCATATCCACCGCCCGCGCCAGCCTGCTTCTTGTCTGGGCAGGTGTATTGGCCCTGACCGGCCAGCACCAGACCACACGCGAGATTCACACCACCTGACCCACTTCGCCTGCCACTCCGCTTGCGCGGTGTCTGCGGGCGCACGCCTGGCAGGAGCAGCGCCAATGGGCTTGCGGAAACTCACCAGCCCCTATACCAGCATTCGTGCTCTGGCGACCGGCAGCAACGGCAACGGCCACCACCTCAATGGTCACCACCCCGCTACGAACCTGGAGACGACAGCCGGGCGGAAGGCCGATCACCTTCGCATCAACGTCGAAGAAGATGTCGCCGCCAAGGGCGTCGAGCCAGGCTTCGCCGCCTACCGCTTCGTCCACCTGGCGCTACCCGAACTCGACCTGGCCGATGTCACGGCGGCGACCGACCTCTTTGGCCGGCAGCTCGGCGCGCCGATCCTGATTTCGTGCATGACCGGCGGGACGAAGGAGGCCGAGCGGATCAACCTGACGCTGGCCGAAGTCGCGCAGTCGTTCGGGCTGCCGATGGGGCTGGGGTCGGGCCGGGTGCTGCTCGAACGGCCGGAGCTGCGCGCCACCTTCGCCGTGCGCCGCGCCGCGCCGGACATCCTTCTCTTCTGCAACCTGGGCGCGGTGCAACTCAATCGCGGCGTGGGTATCGCGGAGTGCCAGCGACTGGTGGAGATGACCGGGGCCGACGCGCTCGTGCTCCACTTCAATCCGCTACAAGAGGCGCTGCAACCAGCTGGCGACACCTGCTTCGGCGGGCTGCTGCCGAAGATTCGCGCGCTCTGCGCGGGCCTCGGCGTGCCAGTCGTGGCGAAAGAAGTCGGCTGGGGGCTGGCGCCGGACGTGGTCCGCGCCTTGCTCGACGCGGGCGTCGCCGCCATTGACGTGGCGGGGGCGGGCGGCACGTCGTGGAGCGAGGTCGAGCGCCATCGCATGGCCGAACCGTGGCGGGCGCGGGTCGCAGCGGCGTTCGCCGGCTGGGGGATGCCGACTGCCGAGGCGCTGGTCGCCGCGCGCCAGGTCGCGCCGGAGGCCACGATCATCGCCAGCGGCGGTCTCGCCACTGGACTTGACGTCGCCAAGGCGCTGGCGCTCGGGGCGGACCTCGCCGGCCTCGCCGGTCCCTTCCTGCGGGCCGCCGCAGCGGGTCCAGATGTGGCGGCCGACCTGGCGCGCGAGCTGATCGAGACGCTCCGCGTGGCGATGTTCTGTGTCGGCGCCGGTTCCCTCGGCCAGCTTCAGGGCACATCACGCCTGGTGCGCGAGGGCCAACCGACGCCCCGCCTGCACCGCGAACAACTCGCCTACGCCACGCCGGGGAGCGCGCAGTTTCTGGACATCACCGAGGACGTCGCGGCGGTCGTTGCGCGCTCGGGCGTCCGGCAGGGCCTGGTTCATGTCTACTCGCGCCACACCACCGCCGCCGTACGGATCAATGAGAACGAACCCTTGCTGCTGGCCGACTTCCAGCGCCTGCTCGGGCGACTCGTGCCGCCCGGCGGCTTCGAGCACGACGACCTGGCGCGGCGGGTCAATGTACCCCCGGACGAGCCGATGAACGGCCACGCGCACGCCCGCCATCTCCTGCTCGCCACCAGCGAGACGATTCCGGTAGTGGACGGTCGGCTGGATCTCGGTTCCTGGCAGCGTGTCTTTCTGATCGAACTCTGCTCGGCCCGCGCGCGGCAGGTGAGCGTCCAGGTATTGAGCGCGTGAGGGTGGGCTATGCAGAATGTGTGCGAGCTGGCGCTTGGCGACAGCTATTGCGCGGTCCTGACCCGGCGTCACTACGAGAACTTCTGGGTCGCGTCCCGTCTCGCGCCGCCAGAAATGCGCGTGCATCTGCGCCGCGTCTACGCCTACTGCCGGCTCACCGATGACCTCGGCGACGAGAGCGATGGACAGGCGGCGGAGCGCCTGGCGCTCTGGCGTGGCGACCTGGAACGCTGCTTCAGTGGCGGTGTGCCCCCCCTGCATCCGGCTCTGCTGGCGCTGGCGGAGACGATCCGCGACTACCAGCTGCCACGCGCGCCGTTCTTCGACTTAATCTCCGCCAATTTGCAAGACCAGCGCGTACACCAGTACGCCACCTGGGAGGAACTGCACGATTACTGCCGGCGCTCGGCGGCGCCGGTGGGCCGGCTCGTCCTCCGGCTGGCTGGGGTGGCCTCGCCGGAGCGTGACGCGCTCTCCGACGACGTCTGCATCGGCTTGCAACTGGCGAACTTCGCCCAGGACGTGCGGCTCGACCGCGAGAAAGGCCGGACCTACCTGCTCCAGCCGGAGCTCGCGGGACTGGGCGTCGCTGGGGCGGTGGCGGCGCTGTGCCGGCGGGCGGAACACTTGCTCGCTTCGGGCCGCGCGCTGGAGGCGAGCGTCGGCGGCCGTCTGCGCCTGCAACTGGCGCTCTACCGACTCGGCGGCGAAGCCATCCTGCGGGCGATCGCGGCGATCGGCTATCGCACCGACCTGCGCCGCCCCGAAGTCACATTGCCGGTCAAGGTCGGCTTACTCGCCACGGCGGGACGGCAGGCGTTGGGGAGATCCAGTGATGCACACGATTATCGAACAGCCTGACGTTCGGGTCACGATCGGCGCCAGAGAGGCGGAACGCTATTGCGCGACGCTGGCGCGGCATGAGGCCAAGAATTTCTACTGGGGCTTCATCGCTCTGCCGCGCACGCAACGCATGGCGATCTACGCGCTCTACGATTTCGCGCGTCAGGTGGACGACGAGGCCGACCGACCGCAATCCGAGCGTGAGTTGACGCGCCTGACGCGCCACCGCGAGCGCCTGCGGGACTGCGCGGCTGGCCGCTACGACGACCCGGTCATGCGGCTGCTCGGGCAGGCCATCGCCCGCTACCAGATTCCGGTGCGCGAACTCGAACAGGTGATTGATGGCGTCGAGCTGGATCTGCGCCGCAACCGCTATCAGTCCTGGGCGGAGTTGTCGCATTATTGCGGCCTGGTGGCGTCGTCGGTCGGGCGGACGTGCGTCCGCATCTTCGGCTTCACCGACGCGCGCGCCCTCGACTTCGCGGACGACCTGGGACGCGCGATGCAACTCACGAATATCCTGCGCGACCTGCGCGAAGACTATTTTCAGTTCGGGCGCATCTACCTGCCGCAAGACGAACTGACGCGCTTCGGCATCACCGAGGACCGCCTCACCGGCAGTTTCGCCGACGCCGCCAGGGCGCCCGACCTGGGGCCGGGTTGGGCGGCGTTCGTCGGGTTCCAGGCGACCCGCGCCCGGCAGCTCTTCGCCTCCGGGCTGCGCGTCGCCGAATTGATCCCGACCTCTTCGGCGGCCTGTGTGCTGACGATGGCGGGTCTCTACCGCACGATTCTGGCGCAGATCGAGTGTGACCCAGCCTTGCCCCTCACCCGGCGGGTGTCACTCTCCGGCAAGACCAAGTTGAGCGTGATGGTGAAGTCGTGGCTGCACGCCATGTAGCCGTCGTCGGCGCTGGACTGGCCGGCCTGAGCGCGGCGGTCGAGTTGCGCCGGCGCGGGCACGCGGTCGAGGTTTTCGAGCGCAGCCGCCTGCTCGGCGGCAAGGCGACCTCCTACGTCGCGGGTGGGACGGAGGTGGACAACGGCCAGCATGTCTATCTGGGCTGTTGCACCGCGTTCGTGGACTTCGTGACGGAACTGGGGCTGGCGGCGCAGCTACATACGCAGGAGCGTTTCGAGGTGTTGCTGCTGAAGCGCGACGCGCCGCCCTGTATGCTGCGCGCGGGCCGGCTGCCCGCGCCGCTGCACCTGTTGCCGGCGCTCCTGCGCTATCACTATCTTGGCTGGGCTGCCCGGCGTCAGGTGGCCTGGGCGCTCGCCCAGGCGCGCGTGGCGCGGCGCCAGGAGGGGACGTTCGCCAGCTGGCTGGCGCACCACCATCAGGGCGAGGAAGCCCGGCGCGGTTTCTGGGAACCGTTCCTCGTGCCCGCCCTCAACGCGCCATTGGATGAGGTCGCCGCCGACGCCGCGCTCTTCGTCATCGCGACCGCCTTCGCCGGCAGCCGCGACGCCGCGCGCATCGGCTACACCACGACGCCGCTGGCGCGGGTGGCCGAGGCGGCGGCCCAGCGCGCTGGCACGGTCCATCTGCGGACCGGCGTGACCGGCCTGCTGGAGGAGGCGGGACTGATCCGGGGCGTCCGCCTCGGCGATGGGCGGGCACTGGACTTCGACGCGGTGGTGCTGGCCGTGCCGCCGCGCGCTCTGGCTCGCATCGTGGATACACCTGCGCGTTTCGGACTGCCCGAGCTGGCGGCGTTCCGCAGCCAGCCGATCGTGGATGTGCATCTGTGGTACGACCGGGCCATCCCCAGCTTCGATTTCGCGGCGCTCCTCGGCTCGCCGGTGCAATGGGTCTTCCAGAAAGCGCCCGGCTACCTCTGTTGCAGCCTCAGCGCGGCCGGCGCCTTCGTCACCAGCCCGGAGGCCGAACTGGTCGAACTGTGCCACACCGAATTGCGCGCCGTCCTGCCGTCGCTCGCGGGGACGCGGCCCACGCGAGCAGTGGCGACCCGCGACCCCGAGGCCACCTTCGTCCAGCGGCCGGGCCTGCGCCGGCCCGGCGCGGCCACGCGCTACCCGAACCTGGCGATCGCCGGCGCCTGGACCGACACCGGCTGGCCGGCGACGATGGAATCGGCGGTGCGGAGCGGCCGGGCGGCGGCCCGCGTCATCGCGCCGGAAGGAGCAGACCATGCTGCGTGAGGCGACCACCGCCACCACCGCCCTGCGCGCGGCCACCGGCTGGCTGCTCGACCGCCAGGATGCTGCCGGCTGGTGGTCCGGCGAGCTGGAAACCAACGTGACGATGACGGCGGAGCACGTCCTGCTCCTGCGCTTCCTGGGTCTCGACCTCGACCCGATCCAGGCAGGCGCGATCCAGCACATCCTCGGCAATCAGCGCGCGGACGGTTCCTGGGCACTCTACTATGCTGGCCCCGCCGACCTCAGCACCACGATCGAAGCCTACGTGGCGCTCAAAGTGCTGGGCCTCGATCCGGGCCACGAGGCGATGGGCCGCGCGCTGCGCGTTATCCACCAGCAGGGCGGGCTGGCGCGGGCGCGTGTCTTCACCAAAATCTGGCTGGCGCTCTTCGGCGAGTATCCCTGGGCGGGCATCCCCTCCATGCCGCCCGAACTCGTCTATCTCCCGCCGCGGGCGCCGCTCAATCTCTATGACTTCGCCTGCTGGGCGCGCGGCACGATCGCGCCGCTGCTGATCGTGCTGTCGCACCGACCGCGTCGCCCGCTCGGCGTTCCGCTCGGCGAGTTGATCGTGCCCGGTACGGCGGGCGAGCTGTCCCGCGTCCCCGGCTCGGGCTTCTTTTGGTGGACAGACAAGCTCCTGAAAGGCTACGACCGCCTGCCCCGCCAGCCCGGTCGTGACCAGGCACGCGCGCGGCTGGTGGACTGGATCGTCGCGCGGCAGGAGGCCGACGGCAGCTGGGGCGGCATCCAGCCGCCGTGGGTCTACTCACTGATCGCCCTCAACCTGGAGGGCTTTCCACTGGATCACCCGGTCATGCGGTGCGGCCTCGCCGGCCTGGACGGCTTTGCCCTGGAGGACGAGACAGGCTGGCGGCTGCAAGCCTGCATGTCGCCCGTCTGGGACACTGCCTGGGCGGTCCTGGCGCTGCGCCGCGCAGGGCTGCCGCAGGATCATCCGGCCCTCAGCCGGGCGGTGGACTGGCTGCTGGCCGAGCAGATTACCAGCGGTGGCGACTGGCAGGTGCGCTGCCGCGAGCGCGCGTGCGGCGGCTGGGC
>DASUBC010000324.1:0-2611 GCA_035763465.1 Thermomicrobiales bacterium | reverse complement strand
CGTCACTCATCACATACCCCAGCGCAGCGCGGGCGTATGCACGGGCGCGTCCCAGTAGCGCTGGAGCTCGTCGTCCAGTTTCAGCAAGGTGATTGACGTGCCGGCCATCTCCAGCGAGGTGATGTAGTTGCCAATCAGTTGCCGGGTGATGGTCACGCCACGGGCCGCGCAGAGCCGGGCGAGCTCGTTGTAGACAATATAGAGTTCGAGGAGCGGTGTGCCGCCCATGCCGTTGACGAAGGCAAGCACCCGGTCGCCGCGCTGGAACGGCAGGTCGTCAAAGATGGGCGCGGCCAGCAGCGCGACGCTCTCGCGCGCGGGCGCGAGCGGCACGCGCCGCCGCCCCGGCTCGCCGTGGATGCCAATGCCGATTTCCATCTCGTGCTCGCCCAGGTCGAAAGTCGGCGTGCCCTTCGCCGGCACGACGCACGAGGTCAGCGCCAGGCCCATCGAGCGGCCATTGGCGTTGACCTTCTCGCACAGGCGCTTGACCTCGGCCAGCGGCTGCCGCGCTTCAGCCGCGCCGCCGCAGATTTTCTCCGCCAGCACCGTCGTGCCGACACCGCGCCGGCCGGCCGTGAACAGGCTGTCCTGCACGGCGACATCGTCGTTGATCACCACGCTGGCGACCTCGATACCCTCGGCCTGCACGAGTTCGGCGGCCACCTCGAAGTTCATCACGTCGCCGGTGTAGTTTTTCACGATGTGCAATACACCCGCGCCGCCGTTGGCCGCTTGCGTCGCCGCGACTATCTGATCGGGCACCGGCGACGTGAAGATTGCGCCGGGACAGGCGGCGTCGAGCATTCCCAGGCCGACGAAACCGCCGTGCAGCGGCTCGTGGCCGCTGCCGCCACCCGAGACGATGCCGACTTTGCCCGGCGCCGGCGTGCCGGCGCGGACGATGTAGTCGGGGTCGTAATGCACGTTGAGGAGGTCGGGATGGGCAGCGGCCAGCCCAGCCAGCGCGTCATGGACGACGTCTTCGGCGGCATTGATCAGTTTCTTCACTGGTAGGCTCCTCTCGATGCTGCTCGCGCTGCAACACCTGATCCCGGTCGAACGAGCGCGAATGGGCTGCGGCAGCGCGCAGGGGCCATCATGCCCCAACGACGTAGGCGGCGAGAAAGGCGTTCCGGAACTTGCCCTGCGGGTCATAGCGCCGCAGCAGCGCCTGGAAGTCCGGCAGTTTCGGATAGAGCGCGTGCAGGCGGGCCGGCGCCAGCGTGAAGAGTTTACCCCAGTGCGGGCGGACGTCGAACGGCGCGAGCTGGTCTTCGAGCACCGGCAGGAACTGGCTGACCGCCGGCCAGTCCGGCGTCCAGGTGAAGTGGAAGGCGACGCTGTCCCGCTCGTAGCATGGACTGAGCCAGAGGTCGTCGGCGGCGATCGTGCGGACTTCCGCGATTTGCAGGAGTGGCGCGATCCGGTCGCGCAGGCCGGCGATCGCCTGGAGCGCGGCGCGGGCGTGCTGGCGGGGGACAAAATACTCGCTTTGCAACTCGTCGCCACTGCTCGGCAGCACGTCGGGCCGGAAGTGGGTCAGGCGCTCGTACCAGGGACCAGGCAGGCCCAGTTGCTCGGTGCAACTCTCGGCGGAGAGACTGGCGATTGGGTGCAGCTTCCTGGCGGCCGGCCGCGCGTCGAAGAAGTCCGGGTTCAGTTCGGCCGTGTCCTCATCCGTGACGCGCTGTTTCAGCCAGACTTGATTGAAGCGCGCGTCGCGCCAGTCGGTGAAGAGGCTGACGCTGTAGGCGCTCCCCGTAATCTCATCGAAGTGCGCCAGCAGCATGTCCAGGGCGAGATTTTCGTACACCACCTGGCTGATCGCGAACGTGGGCACGAGACTCAGCGTGAGGGCGGTGACCACGCCGAGGGCGCCGAGGCCGACGGCTGCGCCGCGAAAGGCGTCGCCGTCACGCTCGGAGAGGCGCACCACCGTGCCGTCGGCGGTGACGAGTTCCAGCGCGGCCACGGCGGTCGCCAGGTTGCCGTTGCGGTCGCCCGAGCCGTGGGTCGCGGTCGCGCAGGCGCCCGCGACCGAGATATGCGGCAGGGAGGCCAGGTTGGTCAGCGCGAAGCCGGCGCGGTGGAGCTGCTGGCCGAGCTCGCCATAGCGCACGCCGGCCGCGACCGTGGCCGTGCGGCGCTCGCGGTCAATCGTCACCCGAGGCGCGAGGCGTTCGAGCGAGATATGCTCTCCAGGCGAGTCGGCGATCGTATTGAACGAATGGCGCGAGCCGAGCGCCTTGATTGTCCGGCTGCCGGCAACCAGCGCCTGTACCTCGGCGAGTGTCGCAGGCTGGTACACGCGCGCCGCCTGATACGTCACATTGCCGGCCCAGTTCCGGCGCTCCTCAACCATGTTCTGCTCCTGTGGCTGGCATCCGCACACATACGCTCCGAGCAGCACTATACGGCCTGGCGGGCGTTTCCGCATAGTGCGGGCAAAGTGCGCGACGGATAGGCACCGATGAGGTGTTCCCCGGATTGGCGAGGCGGTGGCGTGCAGGTGGGGCACGGGATTGAAATCCCGTGCTGGGCAGGCTTCGCCTGGACGAAGTCCGCGGCGCGGACTGGCGACAGACCTACGTCGGTAGCGCCACACGCG
>DASUBC010000323.1:0-16728 GCA_035763465.1 Thermomicrobiales bacterium | reverse complement strand
GACATCCTCTTGCTCTGTTCAGACGGCCTGCATGGCCTGCTCGAGAACAGCGAGCTGGCGGAGATACTCAGCACACAACCGCTGGTGCAGGCAGTGCCGGCTCTGATCGCACTGGCGAAAGAGCGCGGCGGCCCGGACAATATCACCGCGCTGGCGATCCGCATCGAGCAGATTGACGAGACCGCGCCCATTGCCGTTGACGCTGACGCCGACACGGCAACCGCACCCCTTCCCGTGCTGCGAGAGGAGGCGGTAACGGCGCCCTTGCCGGCCCTCCCGGAGCCAGAGGAGGAAGCAGCAGCGCCAGCGCCGCTACTGGAACCGCCACCCGCGCCGCCGCCAAGCAGTCCGCCGCCAGTCGCGGCACGCGATGCGACATTGCCGCCGCCACCAGCCAGCGCCCCGCCACTCGCGCCACCGATCTCTGCTCCCCCACCTGCACAGCCAGCGGTGCCGGAGCGGCGCGCGCCAGTCTGGCTCTTCGTCTTGATTCCCATCATCGTACTGGCGCTGGTGGGCGGCGCGTTTGCCCTATTCAGCAACCGGCCGGCCAGCCAGGCGCCCCAGCGTGTCACCACGGCAACCCCGCCGCCGGCTACGGCGCCTGCGCTCACACCGACGACGCTGCCGCCAACCTCGGCTGTCCCTGCCCCTGGCCTGGCCGCGCCAGTGCCGTCACCAACGCCCACCGGCACGAGCAGGCAAGAAGAGGCCGGCACGACGGTCATTAGCGGCAGTATCACCTTCGGCGCGGGGATTGGGGCGCCGCCCGACTTCGCCACCGCCTGGCAAGTCATGCTGATTACGTCCACCGAGAACGCGAGCGACGCGCCAACCGGGACGATCAGTGGCGATGATGTCGCCGGGTGGTCCTACCGCCTGGCCGTGCCGGCGACCGTCAAGAGTGGCGCCTACCAGATCGAAATCCGCCGCACGGACCGGCAGCAGATACTGACGGTGACGCCGGCAACCGTGACGATTCAAGCGGGCCAGCCGCAGAAACTTGATCTGACGATCACTGGCCCGGCCAGACCGGAATAATGTCGTGGCAGCGCCATATCACCATGAAGCACCCACATCAGTCCGGCGCTTGCGCGCTGATTTGGGTGGGCGCTGGCCTGCAAGCAATGAAGAAGGGAAGGGCGAGGAAACAACGCATGATCAGCACAAGGCCAGCAGCGCAGCCAGCTCCCTTGCTCACCTACTGGCGCCGTGTTGCGCGCCTCTGCGGGCGGCTCAGTTGTTTCTTGCTCCTTACTCAGCTCCTCTTCGCCTGCTCACTGCGCTCACCAACGCCAACACCAGCGCCCACGAGTACGCCAATGCCGCCCACTAGCGCCTCGCCGAGCCTGCCGATACCGTCGGGGTCCGATCAGAAGGTTGACAGTATCGTGCTGGACGTCGCGTCGGCCTATAAGACCGGCGGGCGGGCCGCCGCTGAGCAAAAGGCGAAGAGCAGCGGCCTGCTGAGTAATAACAACGAGCTCCGGCTGACGCTGATTCTCAAGGACAATAACACCCAGCCAGTCGCGGACAAAGTCAAATCCATGGGCGGCAAGGTCACGAATGTCGCCGACAATCAGATTGATATTCTGGTGCCGCTCGATGTGCTCTTCTCGTATGTCAGCAGCAATGGCAGCAACTTCGTTCAGGATCTTGCGAGTTTCCAGTCGGTGAAGGAAGTCCAGGTAACGCAGAAGCCGCAGAACGAAGGCTTTGACTTTCCACCTGGCACGACCATCGGCGCGATCCAGGCCCAACTCGCCGCAGCGGCGGAAGAAGGTGTGCAGGCCAGTGGCGCCGACAAGTGGCATCAGGCGGGCATTCAGGGTCAGGGCGTCAAGGTCGGCATCATTGACGGTGGCTTTGAAGGATACGAATCGCTGCTGGGGAAAGAACTCCCCCAGAAAGTCAACTTCAGATCCTTCCTCTCCGATGGCGGCATCGGCGACGGCGTGCATGGCACGGCGGTGGCCGAGATTGTCCACGCGATGGCGCCCGAGGCCGAGATCTATCTCTGTCCAATCGATAGCTCAGCGAGTTATTCTGCCGCGGTCAAGTACCTGGTGGATCAGGTGGGCGTGAAAGTGATCCAGCAGTCGCAAGGCTGGCACGACACGCGCGGTGATGGCACAGGGTTCCGGGCTGATCTCGTCAACTATGCGCGCAGCAAGGGCGTGCTCTTCGTCAAATCTGCCGGCAACGAAGGCGACTCGCACTACACCGCCACCTTTTCACCCGATGGGAGCGGCCTGCACCAGTATGCGCCGGGCCGCACCCAGTTGCAGGTCGCGGGTTCCGATGAAGGCATTCTCCTCTACTTCACCTGGGATGCCTGGACCGGCGACCCCGTCAACTATGATCTCTACCTGGTTGACCAGAGCGGCAATATCGTCACATCGTCGCGGAACGTGCAGGGACCAGACAAGCCGCCCTTCGAGTGGATTTACTATCAAGGCTCGTCATCGCAAAAATACTACGTCGTCATTCGCGGCGTGGGGAATCCGCGCCCGGTGCGCATGGATCTGTTCGGGAAGAATACCGAACTGCAAAAGGTGACGGCGCAGACCTCGACGCCGTCTGGCAGTATCTCTAATCCGGGCGACGCCGCCGGCGCGTTCACCGTTGGCGCGGTGAATGTCAAGAGTGGGCAACTGGAAGACTTCAGCTCCCAGGGACCAACGCTCGATGGCCGGATGAAACCGGATATCACGGGGCAGGACGCCGTCACAACGACCGCCTATCAGGGTCAGCCATTCTACGGCACCTCGGCCGCCTGCCCGCATGTGTCCGGCGCCGCCGCGCTCGTCTTCAGCGCGCAACCGAATGCGACACCCGATCAGGTCGCGGCCTTCCTGGAACAGCACGCGAAGGACATGGAGGCGCCCGGACCCGATAGCGAGACCGGCTACGGCGCGCTCCAGCTCGGCCCGCCCGAACAGGCGAAGACCTCGACTAGCGGTACCCAGGCCAGCAATCCGACTCCGGTCGCGACGACCGTGGCTACCACCGGCAGTAACGGCCCGGCCTTCGCCGATACCTTCGCCGACCCATCTTCCGGTCTGCCGAACAATGGCGAGGGTGTGTACACCGACGGCAAGTATGTCCTCACGCCAAACGCGCCGAACCGCGCGGCCTGGGTGACATACGGTGGCGCCTACACCAATGCGACGATCACCGCTACGGTGCAGTTCGCGGGCGGCGCGGCGGGGACAGCCGGCATCGTGTTCTGGCAACGGTCGCCGGATGATTACTATCTCTTCTCTATCACCCCAGACGGCTTCTATCAGGTCGCGCATTATCAAGGCGGCCAGTGGACAAGTTTGTTGCCCTGGGCGAAGAATGCCGCGCTCGGCACGGGGCCGGTGACGCTCCAGGTGCAAACGAACGGCGCGGCGATTGCCGTCACCGCTAATGGCGCCGCGCTCGGCACGGCGCAGGCTCCGGCTGCCGGCCAGGGCAAGCCAGGTATGCTGGTGGCTGTGTTTGGCGGGAGTGGCCTGGCTGGCGGCTTCAGCAATTTCAAGGTTACACCAGGGCCGTGAGGCGTGAGAGCGTGAGTGCGTGAGTTGCTTGGAATGAGCATGGTGACGGCAGATCGGCGCTGTGCTGACTGGATCTTTCTCACGACTCACGCACTCACGCTCTCACGCCTCACGACACGAGTTGCATACGCCGACAAGCCTTGCGAAACTAAAACAGACCAGGGGTGTTGATCGTTGATGTTGACGGAGGATCACCATCAGCACCCCAGCTCTCGACAACGCGGCGGGCGGCGCGCTCTGGCGCCGGGTGAGCGGTAGTGAGGAGGACGAGCGAACCATGGATGCATTTCTCATCGTGCAACGTGGCGAAGACATTGGCCGGCGGTACGATCTCGATACGACGCAACTGACCGTCGGGCGCGGCTCGGACAACGACATGGTGCTCAACGACCCGATGGTGTCGCGGTATCACGCCGTTGTGAAACGCCACGGTAACCGCTTCTCGGTCATTGATCTGGGCAGTTCAAATCCGGTGGTGATCAACGACCAGGCGCTCGAACCGGGAATGCCCCAACAGCTGCAACATCGCGACGTCGTCTTCATCGGGAAGACGGTCTTCTCCTTCCAGAACCGGACACCGGGCGCCGCGCAGGCGCAGCCGCCGACCAGCCGGCCTGACCAGACGATTGCCCGGCCGCAATCTGGCCCGCTGAACCCACCGCGCCCAGATTATGGCTCGACGATTGGCGCGCCGCCGCCGGCCGAGCGCCCAGCGCCACCCGTGACGCCGACACTCGAAACGCCGATTGCGCCGGTGAGCGCCCGCGAGGCGCCGGAGGAGCGGACCGTCATCGGACCGGCCCCAGCGGAGAACAAACCAGCCGACGACAATGAGCGGACCATGGTCGGCCCAATCCAGTTTGGTGAAGCCGAAGAGCGGCCGACACCACCGCCGACCGCGCCGCATTTCCCAGCGCCACCACCGGCTGTACAGACCCAGGCCAACGACCAGACCAATCCTGGTATCCGGCCGCCCACACCGGGCTTCCCGCCGCCGCCGCCGCCGAGCACGCCGCCAACGCCGGGTGGCGACCGCGTTGTCGGCACTCCGCCGGATGATGAAGATAGCGAAATGCCGACGCAGATCGTGCCGCGCCGGTAGAAACACGGGTCGAAGGTCGGAAGGTCGCAGGTCGAAGGTCGCTCGTGAGGAGGCGATGGCTACTACCAACCAGCGCTCGTAGACATGCCGAAGCGTTGACCGCAGAGACTTTCGACTTTCGACCTTCAGACCTGTGACCATTTCGTGGAGCCAGTCATGCAACCGCCCGGTTCGGGACAAGTGAGGGGTGTCACGACCGCTGGCGCCAGACTCTATGTCGTATCCAGCGATCAAAAAGGCCGCTGCTACACGCTGGACAGCGGCCAGCTGACAATTGGTCGCGGCATCAATAACGACATTGTGACGGCCGATCCGCACGCATCGCGCGTCCACGCGGAGATTCGACAGGTCGGTCAGGAAGCGCGCTATATCCTCACCGATCCGGGCAGCACCAATGGCACGCTGGTCAACGGCCAGCGTATCAGCGAAGTCGAATTACACGACGGCGACCTGATTCAGATTGGCGACTTCAGCCTGATCGTGGACCTCAGCGCAAATGGGCCAGCGCCCCAGACCGCTGCCGTCACGGCTGCCAGCGGCGTGAGCCGGCCCGGCGCCCTGCCCGATACCTTCGATTTGCGGCGGCAGCCAACGCTGACGATTGGCCGCGACCCGGCCAACGACCTGACGCTCGATCACCCGCAAATCTCGCGACACCATGCCCGGCTGCAATTGCAGCCCGATGGCACGCTCACCGTCACCGACCTCAATAGCACCAATGGCAGCTATATAGACGGCCAGCACCTGCGCGGCGCCGCGACCGTACCCTCGGGCGCCATCCTGACCTTCGGCCCATTCCGCCTACTCTATCAGGACGGTCAGCTGATCAAGGGCACGGAGGACGGCACGGTCCGCATTGACTGCTTGCACCTGGGCAAGCAAGTGCATGGCGGCAAGGTCTTGCTGCATGACCTGACATTCTCGATTCTGCCGCGCGAGTTCGTGTGTATCGTCGGCGGGTCGGGCACGGGCAAATCCACGCTGCTGGACGCGATCAGCGGCGTCCGCCCGGCCAACGCGGGCGAGGTGCGCTACAACGGCGTGAACTTCTACGCCCAGATTGATTCGTACCGCGCGGCGATTGGCTACGTGCCACAGGACGACATCGTGCCGGCGGAGTTGCCGGTGCAGCACGCGCTCTACTACGCCGCTAAGCTGCGCCTGCCGCCCGACACGAGCGAAGCCGAAGTCCGGGCGCGCGTCGAAGAGGTCATGGACGATCTCGGCCTGACCGCGCGGCGCGATGTGCCGATCAAGAACCTCTCCGGCGGCCAGCGCAAGCGGGTCTCCATTGGCGCGGAGTTGCTGTCGCAACCAACGCTCTTCTTCCTCGACGAACCGACCTCCGGCCTCGACCCCGGCCTGGAGGGGCGCATGATGGCCCTGCTCCGCAAGCTGGCCGACCAGGGCCGCACGGTGGTGCTGATCACGCACGCGACGCAGAACGTAGACCTCTGCGACAACATCGCGTTCCTCGCGCCCGGCGGTTATCTGGCCTACTACGGGCCTCCGAACGATGCATTGCGGTATTTCGGCGTCGAGAAGTTCGCCGATATTTACACGCGCATCGAGCAAGAGCCGGACCAGGCCGTGTGGGCGACGCGCTTTCAGCACAGCCCCGCGTTCGCGAAGTACGTGGCCGCGCGTCTGGCGACCGCCGGCATTGGCGTCAACGGGGCCGGCGCGAATGCCGACGGCAGTCACGCCTTCGCGCTCGCGCGCATCCAGGCCCGGCCGCCGGCAGCCAAGAAGGTCAGTGGCCTACGTCAGTTCAAGATTCTGACGCAGCGCTATCTGGAAACCGTCGTGCGCGACCGCAACAACCTGCTGGTCATGCTCGCTTTACAGGCGCCGCTCATTGCGATCCTGGTGGCGCTGGCGTTCCACGGCGACATTCTCAGCCGGGTGGTCGGCACGGGCAACAACGGGTCCGCGCGCAAGCTGACCTTCCTACTGGCGATGGTCGTTGTCTGGTTCGGCACCTCCAATTCGGCGCGCGAGATCGTTAAAGAAGCTGGTATGTATGCGCGCGAGCGGCGGATCAATCTGAAGATCGGACCCTACATTGCGTCGAAGTTCTTTGTGCAGCTGGGTTTAAGCTTGATCCAGACGTTCGTCCTGCTCCTGCCCTTCCTGATCGTCGGCGCCGGCATGGTCCGTCTGCCGATGCTCTATCTGTCGCTCGTCGCCGGCGCGGTCGCCGGCATCGGCCTGGGACTGGTGATTTCGTCACTCGCGCCCAATCCCGACCGCGCCAGCATCCTGGTGCCGCTGGCGCTGATTCCGCAGATTATCTTCTCCGGCGGGTTGATTGACCTGAATAGCAACACCTTCGTCAACGCCGTCTCGCAACTGATGGTCACGAAATGGACCTGGCGGGCGCTGGGAGCAACCGTTGGCATTGATAGCGTGCCGATGCCGCTGGTGGAGATCAGCGGCTTCGACAAGAGCCAGGCGCCGCAGATCGCGGCGCAACTGACGGCGATGAATACCCACATCAGCTACGACACAGCCCGGCAGACGTTCTACTATCTGCCCACCTGGGGGCAGGACTTCGTCTACTACCCCTATGTCTACCTCGTCATCCTGGCACTCTTCATCGCGGTCTCTCTCGCCCTGGTCGCTTACTTCCAGCGGCGCAAAGACATCGTGCGGTAGCAGTCGTGAGTGCGTGAGTCCGTAAGTCGTGAGCGTGCCTGTCCAAACAACAGGCTTACCAGCCGGCACACTGGCTGACTTAAGTTCTCACGACTCACAACTCACGCACTCACGACCACCAGGGACAGCATGAGCGGCGGGGCATACGGACAAATCGGCGGCTACGAACTGCGCGGCATCCTTGGCCGAGGCGGGATGGCCACGGTCTATCGCGCCTATCAGGCCGCGCTCGACCGCGAAGTCGCCCTCAAAGTGCTGAGCACACAAGGCCAGGACGAGCCGACCGCCGCCATGCGCGAGCGTCTGCGCCGCGAGGCGCGGTCGGTAGCGCGGCTCCGCCACCCCCACATCTTAGCGGTCTACGATTTTGGCGAGACCGGCGACCTCGCGTACATCGTCATGGAATTGGTTGACGGCGGGACGCTGCAACAGCGACTCGGCCAGCCGCTGCCGCTACGCGATGTCGCCCGGCTCGCGCGCCAGATTGGGGAGGCGCTCGACTACGCGCACAGCAAGGGCTTTATCCACCGCGATGTCAAACCCGCCAACATCTTTCTCGACGGCCGGCGGGCCGTGCTGGCCGACTTCGGCATCGTCAAAGCGATCACCGGCGCCACCGGCACACAACTGACGCAAACCGGCGTCGGTGTCGGCACCCCGGAATACATGGCGCCCGAGCAGGCGCGTGGCGATACGCTGGATGGGCGGGCCGATCTGTACAGCCTGGGCGTCGTCCTTTACGAGGCGCTGACGGGCCGCCCGCCCTACCAGGGACCGACGCTGGAGGTACTGGCGAAGCACCTCAACGGCCAGCCGCCCGACCCGCGCCAGTTCAACAGCGCATTGCCACCGGCGATCGCCGCCGTACTGCTGCAAGCCCTTGCGCGTCAGCCCGCCGACCGTTATCCCACCGGAGAAGCGTTGGCCGACGCCCTCGAAGCGGCAATCGCCGCCAGCCCTGTCGCCGCTGCCACGCCACCGGCTGGCCGCGCACCCGGCAACACAACGCCGACGCTCTTCCTGGACACACCCTACGAGCAACTGGCCGATACCAGAGTAGGGCCGCCGCACCGCCGCGCCCCGGTCAGCCCAACGGTCTTCGGCCCGGTCGCGCGCCCGGCAGTCGCGCCACTGCCAGCACAACCCGCCGGGGTAGCGTCTACTACGCCACAAGGCACGGTCGTGTCTGCCCGCGAGACGGGCAAGCACGCAGCCTACCAGGCGGCTCCGGCCACGCCGCACGCGCTGTTCGCCTCGCCAGCCGGCGCTGCCGCTGGCGCACCAGTCATCGCGCCAGCCAGCCGCCAGCCAACGGCGATTCTCTGGGCGGCGATCGCGGTGGCGGCGCTGGTGCTGGTTTGTGTTGCCGGTAGCGCGGTGTATCTCGCCGTGCGTGGTGGGGCAACACCCACCCCGGCGGCGACGACCATCGCCCAGCCCACGCCAACGCCCGTGCTCGTCGGCAATCTCGGCACGCCCGGCACGCCCGGTGTGACACCAACCGCCACGGTGTCACGCGCCGCACTCGCGACCGCAACGGCTGGCGCGGACCCCGCCGCCGCAACGATCGCGGAGGGCGACACCGCCCTGAAGGATGGCAAGTTCACCGACGCCATCGCTTTCTACAAGCAGGCGCTGGCGACCAACCCGACCAGCGCGATCGCCAACCGCCAGCTCGGCCTGACACTCTGGATCTGGAACCACGACCCAGGCGAGATTGATTACCTCGACCGCGCGACCAAACTCGACCCGAATGACGCGCTCGCCTGGGCCTACCTCTCCTTCTCGGCGGTAGATACCCACCAGAGCACGCGGGCCTACGCGGCGGCGCAGCAGGCGGTGCGGCTGAACCAGGAGATTCCGGAGAGTTTCGCCGCGATCGCCAATACCTATGTCCGCTATCCCCCGAACCCTGCCGATGCCGCGAGTGGCGCGCAGGAAGCCAAAGACGCGATCGCCCGCGCGACGGCACTTGACCCGAACAACCTCTGGACGCTCTGGGTAGAGAGCGCAGTACTGCAATACGTTGACCAGAACGACGCCGCGCTCGCGCCGCTGAATCAGATGATCGTACAGCGGCCCAACTGGCCGACTCTTTACTACGCGCGCGGCAGCATCCAGCGTGTTCTCCATCACTATGACCAGGCGCGGGCCGATGAGCAAAAGGCGCTCGCGCTCGATCCCGACTATCCCAACGCACTTACTGAGATGGGCTGGCTCGCCTATCATGATGGCGAGAACACGGAAGCGAAGTCGTACTTCGAGCACGCGCTGAAGAACACCGACGATGTCAACGACTTCGCGCACATCGGTCTGGGCTTCACGCTCACCGCGCTGGGCGACCCGAATGACGCGATTTTGCACTGTCAGCGTGCGCTCAGTATCGAGCCGCGCAGCGCCTCGGCCTATGACTGCCTCGGCTACGCCTATCTTGGCGGCGTCCAGCGCTACGCCGAAGCCCTCAATGCGTTCAAACAGGAGATCGCCCTCCGCCCCTTCTGGCCGGACGGCTATGTCGGCGCGGCGCGCACCTACGCCGCGCAAAACGACTGGAGTAACGCCGAAGCTATCTTGCGGCAAGGCGTAGACCAGGCGAAAGAGCCGGGCTACGCGCATTACTGGCTTGGCTGGGTGCTCTATCAGCAAGGCAAGTATGACGAGGCCCTGACGCAGTTCCAGCAAGCCGCCGAACTGATCACCGATGACACCGGCCTACCGTACTGGGTGGGCCTCGACCTGGAGAAGTTGCAGCGCTACAAGGATGCGAAGGCCGCCTATCAGCAGGCGCTGAAGATTGATCCCCATAATCAGGAAGCCCAGGACGCACTCGACCGGCTCACACGGCTGGGCTATTAGCGAGCACTGCACGTCGTGGCGTCACATCCGAGGGCGCTCGTGCGTTTGTGAGTAGGGAGCAGGAAGTAGGGAGTTGGGAGTTGGGATTGGCGCTGCGCCAGCAGGCGAGCACCGTGCTGAACCGAACCACTCTCTACTCCCTACTCTCGACTCCCTACTCGCACCGGCTGGCATCGGACTTGCTTAAATGCCGCGTGAGCGTTCACACTATGCGGTTGAAGACCGCCCGCGATGGACGGTAGTCGCTCACGGCGGCGCGAGACAGCCAGCGATATGCGGACGCGGAGGGGCTGTGCCACTCGCGCCCAGGGATGATTGAAGGGAAGAATGACCGCACAACGGCCCAGACGGCGGCGCCAGGTGCTGCTGATCAGCCTCCTGGTGCTGATCCTGCTTGCGCTCTCTGGCGCCGGCTATTCTTATTACCGCGTTAACCGCTTTACCGAAAGTGTCTTCCGGCCCGAATCAGCGGCGCCGCACACCGAGTTTGGCGAGACGCCGACACCGGCGGTGCTGGCGGCGGCAGCCACCAGCACACCGACGATTGGCCCACCAACACCGACCCACGATCCCAGCGATCCAAACACTCCCACCCCCGCCCCAACACCCACTGAGACGCCCATTCCACTGACCCCAACACCAACACCCCTGCCTGTCGGCAACTCGCCGGTGATTCAGCGTATTCGCGCCGGTGAGCGCGTGACCGTACTCCTGCTCGGCTTTGGTGGGCCGGGCCACGATGGGGGCTACCTGACCGATTCGATCCAGGTGCTCAGCTTCGACCCCAAGACCAGTGTGGTCACGCTCATCAGCGTGCCGCGCGATCTCTGGGTGCTCATCCCGACGTATCAGGGGCGCGGCGGCTACTGGGGCAAGATCAACGAAGCTTACACGGTCGGGATGGGACCGGTTGGCCGCGACGATCAGAATATCCCCTGGTCGAAACACGACGCGGGCGGCCAACTCGCCATGAAAACCGTCGCCCAGGTGCTCGGCATCCCGATTGATTACTGGGTCAGCCTCGACTTCGTCGGCTTCCGCCAGTTCATTGACGCGCTCGGTGGGGTCAACGTCAATGTCGAGAAGACGTTTACCGACGATCACTACCCAGAGAACGACGACGCCGATGTCGATCCAAATTACAAGACCATCCACTTCGACGCCGGCTGGCAGCACATGGATGGTGAGCACGCGATCGAATATGCCCGCTCGCGCTACTCACCCCAGGACGGCACGGATTTTGGCCGGGCGCGCCGCCAGCAGGTCTTGATGAGCGCGGTGAAAGAGCAGGTTCTGAGCGTGGAGACAATTCCGAAGGTCTTCGGGCTGCTCGACGCGCTTCAGGGGCATCTGCGGATGAGTTTCTCCTTCAGCGAGGCGCGTGACCTCGCTGGCTGGGCACAGGGGCAGGTGCGGAATAACCAGCAGTTCGCCATTCAAAGCGCCGTGCTGGAAACCGGGCCATTGCTCTACAGCTCAACGTCGGCAGCCGGCGCGTACATCATCCTGCCGACCGCCGGGCAGGGTAACTACAACCAGATTCACACGTTCGTGCAGAGTGAGTTGCGCGGCACGGCCGCCGGCACTCCAGGCACGACGGGCACACCCGAGCGCGGCGCGGCGACGCCATCGGCCACCGCAACGCGCTGAAGGAGACTCTATGGCGCTGGAGTTGCTGCTCGACGACGCCCCCGGCCCGGCCTTGCTTGCGCTGGCGATTGAGCGCGGCTGGGTGACCTTACCGGCGGCGGTGCGGGTCGTGCCCGGTCTTGACGCGGCCACACTTGCCGCCACATCCGGCGCGCTGGGCCTGCTACCATTCACCGAGTATGCCATGTTGCAGGAAAGCCACACAATCCTGCCGGAGCTCGCGGCGGGTGGGCAGCACAACGCCGGTATCGTACTCAGCGCCGACCGCCGCCTGGACGAGATTGACAACGCCAGCGTGGATCTGGCGGAGACCTCCCGCGCGGCGGAGTGTTACGCCCGCGCCACGCTGAAGAAGTTCTACGGCATCACCGCCGCGCGCTGGGTGCGCGACCGAGAACAGGAAGCCCCAGGCAGCGACGAACCAGCGCAGCCCTGGCTGGAGGTGCGCGAGGGCGGCGAAGCGCTCCACCTGCTTGACGAGCCGGGCGGGCGCACAGTGGTTGACCTGGGCCGTGCCTGGTTCATCCTGACCGGCCTACCTCCGTTGACGCACGTCTTGCTGGCACCAGATGCGGCGCTGGCCGATGACGTGGCGGCCGTGCGCGCGTTGACTGGCGCGCTGACCAGTGCGCTCCAGCAGCTGCAGAACTGGCAGGACGAACTGATCAGCACGCTGGCCGAGCACTACGGCGTCTCGCGCGAGGTCGCGAGCGCGTTCTACCGCGATCAATTCCTGACCCTGACCGGCGACGCCCAGAAGAGCCTGCCACTGCTGTTCGCACAGGGCGCCTGGGGGATGCGCCTGCCGCCGGTCACACGGCTCAAACTCGCCGCCGGCACGCCGCGCGTCTGACTTTTGTCGGGCGCGATCCCGCTTCGCCAGCGCAGCGTGCTTGTGTGCGTCGAGATGATGCAGGCGCCTCAGATGGACGACGCACACATCTGTTCGTAGACCGCCAGGTACTGGCGAGCGATGCGCTCCCAGGTGTAATGCGCCAGCACCCGCGTCCGGCCGGCGGCGGCCAGTCGTTGCCGGCATGTCTCGTCGTCCAGTAATGTTTGCAGCGCCCCGGCGAGCGCGTCGGGGTCGCCTTCCGGCACAATCATTCCTGCGTCCGCGATGACGTGCGGGATTTCGCCGGAATCGGAGCCGACGACCGGGACGGCGCTCGCCATCGCCTCGATGATGACCCGGCCAAATTGCTCCTTCCAGGTCGGCGTCGTCAGCGAGGGCACCGCCAGCACATCGAAGCGCTGAAGCCAGCCCGGCACGTCGTGTGACGGCGCCATCGGCGCGAACTCGACCTGACCGGCAATGCCCAGGCGTGCCGCCCGCTCGCGTAGCGCGGCCTCTTCCGCGCCGCCGCCGACAATCAGCAAGCGCCAGGCGCCACGCAGCCGCGCGGCGGCATCGAGCAACACCCGCACGCCCTTTTCCGGCACCAGCCGGCCCAGGTAGCCAATCGTGAATGGCTCGCCGCGCCCGCACGCGCGCGGCGGATAGAGCGCCGGATCGAGCGCCAGCGGCACGATCGCTGCCGGGCCGTCGTAGCCGCGCCGCCGCAGAATGTCGAGCGCGTCGGTATTGCCAGCGATCGCGGCGGCGGCATGACGGTGGGTATAGCGCTCGAAGAAGCTGAACGGCGGCGGATAATCGCGATAGACCGTCGCCCAGGTCACGAAGAGCGCGTGCGCGCCTACGCGCTGGGCCAGCGCGAAGGCTTCGGCAGTCGCCAGGTTGAATGGTTCTTCGTCAACGTGAAAGATGGCCGGGCGCACGCGCCGCACGATCTGCCACAGCGTCGGGTAGCAATGGACGTGATGATGCCCGTTGAACCAGATCGGCGCGGTGACCAAATCGTAGTCCGCCGTGTGCCGCCGCTCCAGCGGCTGCTCGCCCCAGCGCGCTTCACGCCAGGAGGGCGGCACAACCACGGTCAACTCAATGCCAGGCAGCGCGGCCAGCGCCTCGGCCTTCTTCTGATACGCGCCGTTGACCAGCGCCTTGTGCAGCAGCAAGACCCTCATGAGGAAATGCGGATTGCGGACCGGGTATCCGCTTGCGGGTGGCGATTGCGGATTGGGGACGGAGTGACTGCGCGGAGGTGGTAGCGTGCCATATGCCTCCTCATGAGGGGGTGCCGGCTTTGCGGCGCTTCAACGTGCCATGCGCGTCCTGGACCGCGCTGGCGAGGGCTTCCTGATAGACCGCGATCGTCTCGGTGGTCGTGCGCTGCCAGGAGAAACGCGCCGCCTGCGCCAGCCCGCGCCGACGGAGTTCACGGCGCTCGTGCGGCGTGCTGAGGACAAAGGCGATCGCGGCGCCGAGCTTCTCTGGCGTCGGTTCGATCGAGAGCGCGCCGTCACCGGTCACTTCGGGCAGGCTGGAGCGGTCCGAACAGATGGTGGGCGTGCCGCAGGACATCGCTTCCAGTGGCGACAGGCCGAACCCTTCGTAGAGCGAAGCGTCTACATAGATCTCGGCGGCGTTCAGCAGCGCGACCTTCTCCTCGTCGCTGACACGCCCGGTAAAGGTGACCCACTCATCCAGGCCACACTCGCTGACGATTGGCGCAAGATCGGGATAGCGATCGGGGTGGTCGCTATGCGCCGTGCCGGCAATCACCAGGCGAATTCCGGCCGGCAACTGCGTGCGCGCCAGCGCGAAGCCCCGGATCAGCGCCGCCAGGTTCTTCCGCACATCCATTCCGGCGACGTTGAAGATGAACGGCCCATCCAGACCGTACTGTGCCCGCGCGGCGGCAATGGTTGGGTCATCGGGTGGCAGCGGGCGGTACGCCGCGCCGGCCGCCAGCGGCGCCACGCGAATACGCTCTTCCGGCACGCGGAGCAGGCGGCGAATGTCTTGCGCGGAATGTTCGGAGTCAGTCAGGATCAGGCGCGCGTGCGGCGCGGTCGCGCAGGCCAGCCGCAGGTACAGCCGCATCGAGCGCGAGTTCGCGTAGACCGGCATGACGAGCGGCACCAGATCGTGTATCGTCACGACATAGGGCTGTGCGCGCCGGATCGGCAGGCGAAAGTGGGGCGCGTGGACGAGATCGAGCCCGGCCCGGCCGGCGGCCTGGGGCAGGCCAACCTGTTCCCACCAGAGTTTGCGCGCCTTGCCGGTCGCCCAGCGTTGCGGTGGTATCTCGGCGATCACCTCGCCGATGGGTGGGTCGGAATACTCGTCCACCCGGCCGGGGAGCAGTAGCACCGGCTCCAGCCCAGGTTGTCCCTGCAATTCCCGCCAGAGCGCCCGCACATACTGGCCGACGCCAGATGCTGGCGTAGCGAAGTCCGAGCCTTCCAATCCGATCCGCACCGTGCCACTCCCTCCCACGCGCGGCGGCCTTCCTCCCCCAAGAGAATTATGATCCTCAAACGCGCAAGGTCAAGCTAATGTGGATTGCGGGGTGCGGAATGCTGGAATGGTTCTTGCGCGCTTGCCGGCAAACGGGGAATAGGCCATACTGAGGCCGCGTTAGCGGTAGTGTATGGCCTGGCGCGATTCGCCGTGGAATAGCGCGACAGGCCACGGAATGTCAAGGAAAGGGACAACACGAATGGCAAAGCCGCAGGAAGTCACCGATGCGACATTTGATCAGAAAGTGCTGAAGTCGGAGGGCGCGGTCCTTGTGGACTTCTGGGCGACCTGGTGCGGCCCCTGCCGCGCGGTCGCGCCGGTGCTGGAAGAAATCGCGCAAGAGAAGGCGGACAAGCTGACCATCCTCAAGCTCGACGTTGACGAGAATCAGCGCACCGCCGGGCAGTTTGGGGTGATGAGCATTCCGACGATGATCCTGTTCCGCAACGGGCAGCCCGTGAAGCAGATCGTCGGCGCGAAGCCGAAGTCCGCGCTGTTGCGCGACCTCGAACCGTACCTGGCGTAAGCAAAGCACACGAAACCGCCCGGAGCACATGTGCTCCGGGCGGTTTTTCATCTGGATGTATCTGGGCGGGGTTTCCCTGGCTCCGCCTTGCGTGTACTCCTAGCGGTCGCGCAACTTGCGGATGAATGGTGGAATGGTGTAGTCGTCGTCGCGCGGGCCGGCCGCTGGCCGCTGCTCGCCGGTGCGCTCCGGACGTTCGCGCTCATCACGCGCGGGCGGCAACTGTGGACTGCGTGCGGGCGGCAGGCCGGCGCCCAGCGTGCCGGAGCTGAAATTGCTGCCGAAGCCAGTGTTGAAGCCGGTGGGAACGCCGCTACGAGGCGAGGTCGGAATCGTACGAATCTTGCCACGGGCTTCGTCGAAGCCGGTGGCAATCAGCGTAATCTTGACGTCCTTGCCCATCGCCTCGTCAATCGTCGCCCCGAAGATAATGTTCGCGTCCGGGTCCGCCGACTGCGCGATGATCTGCGCTGCTTCGTCCAACTCGACCATGCCGAGGTCCAGCCCGCCGGTGACGTTGTAGAGCACGCCCGTCGCACCCTCAATCGAAATCTCCAGCAGGGGGCTTTCGATGGCCATGCGGGCGGCATTGACCATCCGCCCCTCGCCACTGCCATGCCCGATCGCCATCAACGCCGAGCCGGCCTCCTGCATGATGCTCTTCACATCGGCAAAGTCCAAATTGATGATCCCCGTCTGCGTAATCAGGTCCGAGATGCCCTGAATGCCCTGCCGCAGCACATCATCGGCCAGCCGAAACGCTTCCATGAACGGGGTGTTCTTGTCCACCATCTGCAGCAGGCGCTGGTTAGGGATGGTGATCAGGGTGTCCACCTGGTCTTTGAGCATGGCGATGCCCTGCTCGGCGACGGCGCGGCGGCGCGCGCCTTCGAACTCGAACGGTTTGGTGACGACCCCCACGGTGAGGGCGCCGACCTCCTTGGCGATCTGGGCGATGATCGGCGAGGCGCCGGTGCCGGTGCCGCCGCCCATCCCCGCCGTCACAAAGATCATGTCCGACCCG
>DASUBC010000322.1:0-4662 GCA_035763465.1 Thermomicrobiales bacterium | reverse complement strand
CACCGCCGGCAGCGCGCGCCTCGTGCGCGAGGACGCGATGCACGGCTACGCCGCCGTCGCCGGCCGCCGCGCCGCCGAGTTCTACAACCTGCGGATTGTCGCCGCCAATATCGAGGACAATCCCTACAACTTCACGAAGTTCCTGGTGCTCGCGCCACACGCGACGCCCATCGAGCCGGCCACGTTCGCCCTGCCGCCGGTCAACCCGGCGGTGACGAAGACGGCGCTGCTCTTCGCCGTAGACAACGTCCCCGGTTCGCTCTACCGCGCGCTCGGCGCACTGGCCGAGAACGGCCTCAACTTGATCAAGATTGAGTCACGCCCCGCGCGGCAACGCCCGTGGGATTACAATTTCTACGCCGATGTCGAGGGTGACGCCAGCGATCCACACTACCAGGCGGCGCTCGACGCACTGGCCGAACGCTGCCTCTTTCTGACTGTGCTCGGGTCGTACCATGTGCTGCGGTCGGCGCGGGACGTAGGTGAGCGAGGATAGAGATTTGGTTCCGGCGCGGGGGTCTGGCAGGATGGGCACGGGATTGCAATCCGGGGCCACCGCCCGTCAGGCCACCGCGCCTACACGGGTACGACTCGCCACCGAACATTCGTGCTATACTCACTGTAGATAGGAGGCAAGTAGCGCGGAGGGTTAGGGACGATGGCAGAGGCAATGAACCAGCGTGGTTTCACCAGCAGGCAGTCTGAAGACTTTCTGCTCGTTTTCGATTTTCTGCCGCTCCGTCTGCGCGACCTCGCCACAACCGAACTGCCAGCGACTGCCGCCGCCATTGCCGATACGGCGGCGGCGCTGGCGGCGCGTGGCGCGGCGCTCGGCCGGATCGCCTATATCCTCGCCGAGCACGACTGGGACCTCAGCGTCGCGGGCGGCTTCCTGCTAACGGCACGCCGCACCTGCCGCCGCATCGAGGTCGAACGCCTCCTCAGCAGCCACGCCGACCTCGCCATCCTCGCCACCGTCTACATCGAGGATGGCCGTCATGAGCTCTTCTGGGCCGAAGACGAAAGCCGCCTCGTTGCCGCCTGACCACCTGTGCCACGCCTCACATCGGCCCAGCCCTTGCGTACGTACACTCAGAATGGTACAACATGGGGAGCGTTGGGTCGCAGGTCTGAAGGTCGCAGGTCGAAAGTCTCTCCGGCCGGCGCTGTGACCTATCTGCAAACACGAGTTGGTGGGATATCGCTGCCTGGTCACGAGCAACCTTCGACCTGCGACTTTTGACCTTCAGACCGTTATCCGCACGGAGACGACGTTGGGAACGGGGCCGACGAGTAAGAGCGCACGACCGGCGGCGGGCGCGAACCGGAGTAAAGCACGGAACACGGCGCCACGCGCCAGCGCCGCGCCAGCGCGCAAGGCCGCTACAGCGAAGAAGCGGCCGTCCGTACGCACCTCAGCGAAAGGCGCACGGGCTACGACCACGCCGCGTGGCAAATGGTCGTGGCCGGCGCTGCGGATTGGCGCGGCGTTGCGGCGCGATGTGCTCGCCGTTGGCCTCGTCGTGCTAGCAATTCTGACCGGCTGGAGTCTGCTCGGCGGTTCGGGTGGGCTGCTCGGTCTCTGGGCGATGGCGTTGCGCCGTCTCTTTGGCTGGGGCGCGGCCCTGCTGCCGCTGGCGCTGCTCGGCTGGGTGGTGGATGCCTACCGGCCGCACCCAGTCGCGCCCTTCGGCCCACGCCAGCGGCACGCGCTCGGCACCGGCCTTTTCTTGCTCACGCTGCTTGGCCTCATGCACCTGCCGGCCACCGATGCGCTGGCCTGGGGACAGACCGGTCAGGGCGGCGGCATGGTCGGCTACCTGATCAGCGCGCCACTCGTCGCGGCGCTGCGTCCGGCCGGCGCGGCCATCGTCCTCTGCGGGCTGGCGATTGTCGCCATCATCGTCACGTTCAACACCGACCTGCGCTCGCTCGGGCGCACTGCTGCCAGTCTCGTCCTCCCCCGCCGGGCCGCGCGCCAACCTGATCTGCCAGCGAGACCACCGGACAACGCGAAACTCGCGGCGACAGCGCCCGCCACAACCGATCCAGCGGATTTGCCGGCCCGCGCCGAGCGCAAGCCGATTATCAACATGCCCACCTCGGCTGGCCGCCCCGCCGTCACGCCGGTAGTCGAGACGTTGCCACGCCCGCCGAAGCCGCGCCCCGCGCTCGATGAACCCACATCGCCACTGGTCGTCGGCACGGGGCAGCTGCCGCTGCCCGCCACGCCCGGTGCGGTCAAAGAACCAGCGCCGCGCTACCGGATGCCGCCAGTCATCAACCTGCCGCTCTACGAATCGGCGCTGCCGAACGCCGACGAGCTCGACCGCAAGGCGCGCAAGATCGAAGAGACGCTTGACGCCTTCCGCATCGAGGCGCGCGTGCGCGAGATCAATCCCGGCGCGGCGGTCACGCAGTTCGCGCTCGAACCGGGTGCGGGCGTCAAGGTGCGCTCGATCAAGGCGCTGGAGAACGACCTGGCGCTGGCGCTCGCCGCGTCGTCCATCACCATCGAAACGCCGATTCCCGGCCAGCCGCGCGTCGGCATCGTCATCCCGAACAAGACGATCGCCCGCGTCGGCCTGCGCGAGACGATGGAGGCGCCGGAGTTCCTGGCGACGAAGGCGAAACTGCCGCTGGCGCTCGGGCGCGATGTCAATGGCCGCTACATCGTCGCCGACCTGACCCGGATGCCGCACCTCTTGATCGCTGGTTCGACCGGCTCAGGCAAGTCAGTCTGCATCAACGGGGTCATCACGACCTTCCTGCTGACGCGCTCGCCCGACGACGTCAAGCTGGTGATGGTAGACCCGAAGATGGTCGAACTGGTTGGCTACAACGGTATCCCGCACCTGAAAAGCCCGGTCGTCATCGAGATGGACAAAGTCGTCGGCACGCTCCGCAAGGCGCTCAGTGAGATGGAGCGCCGCTACACCATCTTCTCGAAGCTGGCGGTCCGCAATATTGACGGCTACCGTGCCAAGCGCGAGCTCGACCCGGCGCTGGAGAACCTGCCCTACCTCGTCATCATCATTGACGAGCTGGCCGACCTGATGATGACCGCGCCGGACGAAGTGGAGACGGTGATCGTGCGCCTGGCCCAGATGGCCCGCGCTACCGGCATCCACCTGATCATCGCCACCCAGCGTCCCTCGGTGGACGTGCTGACCGGGCTGATCAAGGCAAACTTTCCGGCGCGCATCGCCTTCGCGGTCGCCTCGCAGATTGACAGCCGCGTCATTCTCGACGCGCCCGGCGCCGAACGCCTGCTGGGACGCGGCGACATGCTCTTCCAGCCGCCCGACGCCGCCAAGCCGATCCGCGTGCAGGGCACCTTCGTGGACGATCCCGACATCGAACGCATCGTCAGCCACTGGCGGCAGGAAATCCCCGAGCCACAGTATGAGCCGGACTGGGTGAACGTCCCCGCCTACAAGCCCGACGACGACGAGGACGGCGGCGACCCGCTGATGGAGCAGGCGCTGGCCGTAGTCGAGGAGCACGGCACGATCTCGACCTCGATGCTCCAGCGCAAACTCCGCATCGGCTACAATCGCGCCGCCCGCCTGGTCGAGCAACTGGAAGAAGAAGGCATCATCGGCCCCTCCGAAGGTGTGCGTGGCCGCACCGTTCTCGGTACCCGCGCCAAGAACCCCGCCGACCCCTACGACGACGCGCCACCGTGGGACGAGGAGTAACCGCCATCGGTGCTGACATCTCGCGCCGTGGTCTACCGTGTCAGAAGGGTGAATTGAGCGTCTGCGCCAGCAGCATGGAGCGGTTCGATGGCCAGGTTCACGGTCGTCCTGGAGCACACCGATGGGCGGTGGGTCGCGTATCTTGAAGAATTGCCGGGCGCGAATACGCAAGGAAAGTCGCTAGCCGAGGCGCGGGAAAATCTTCAGGAGGCCACCAGGCTCATCCTCGCTGCCAACCGCGAGATTGCTCGCCGCGCCATTACCAGCGGCAAAGTGGGGGATGACCAGGATCGGGGCACCTCGCCGCCATAGCCGCGAAACGCCCCGATCCGCCGCGCGTTATGCCGTGGCTCCTGCCTTCAGCCGCGCGATTGCCTCAGCCTGCTTGGAGTCCGCCGCCATCTCCATCAGTTCGATGCGGTTACCTTCGGGGTCGGCGATCCATGCCTGGCGGTTGCCGTCGCGACCATACTTGATCGCCTGGGTGATTTCGACGCCGCGCGCGGTAAGTTCCGCGACCGTCTGGTCGAGGTCGTTCACAGCCAGGCAGATGTGGTTGAGGCCGACCGCCGTGCGCGGCGCCGGACCGTCGCCCTGGCCGTTCGGGAAGAACTCCAGGTACTGCGTGTCGGTGATGCGGACGTATACGAGCATCAGCGAGCCGTCATCCTGGTTAAGCCGGAACATCTCCGTGCAACCAAGTTTGTTCGTGTAGAAGTCGAGCACACGGTCAATATCCCGCGCGCGAAGCGCGACGTGCCCAAGCCCGGTGAAACCCAGATCGGCCATCGTTTCTTCCCCTCCCTTGTGCCGCCAATTGCCAGCCTGCCCCCACTGTGGCAGGCGCCGGCAGTGTACCGCAGGACAACAGGCAGGTGAAACCGCCCGCCTCTTGACACGTATGGTACGATAACTTCATACCCCTACCGGGGGGGTATGGGTATATAACAAAACGATCCAC
>DASUBC010000321.1:0-3647 GCA_035763465.1 Thermomicrobiales bacterium | reverse complement strand
CTAGTCCGCCGCGAAGCGCGCGTCCGGCACTTCGTCGAGGGCTTCGCAGACCCGGCCGGCGATGGTTTCCAGGTCGGCCGCGCTGAGCGAGGGGTGAATTGGCAGCGAGAGCACCTCGCGCGCGGCGCCTTCGGTCTCCGGCAAGTGGTCGTCGTAGCCGAGCTCGCGGTAGAGCGGCTGCTGATGAATCGGCGTGGGGTAATAGATGTCGCAGCCAACACCGTGCCGGCGCAGGTAGGCCGCGACCTCGTCGCGCCCGGCCGGGATACTAACCGTGAACTGGTGGTAAACATGGCTCGCGCCGTGCAGCGTGCGCTGGAAGCGCAGCCCCTGGCCTTGCAACAGGTGGGTCAGCACGGCGGCGTTGTGCTGGCGGCGCGCGGTCCAGTCCGCCAGGTGGTCGAGCTGGGCCAGGCCGATGGCGGCGTGAATATCGCTGAGGCGGAAGTTGTAGCCCAAAATCTCGTGGTGGTAGCGGCGTGGGCTGCCGTGCGCGCGGAGCAGCCGGGCGCGCTCGGCGAACGCCGGGTCGGCGGTCGTAATCATGCCGCCCTCGCCCGAGGTGACATTCTTGGTCGGGTAGAACGAGAAGCAGCCGGTGCCGAACGTGCCGACCGGCCGGCCCGCGAACGTCGCGCCGTGGGCCTGGCAGGCGTCTTCGATGAGCGCCAGCCCGTGCTGCGCGCACAGCGCGGTCAGTTCGGCGAGCGCCGCCGGGTTGCCGTAGAGATGCACGGCGATGACGGCGCGCGTGCGCGGCGTGATCGCCGCCGCGACCTGGTCGGGGTCGAGCGTCAGCGTTTCGGGGTCAATGTCCACGAAGACCGGGCGAGCGCCGACGTAGAGCGCGGCGTTGGCGCTGGCGACGAACGAGAACGCGGTGGTGATGACCTCGTCGCCCGCGCCGAGGCCATGCGCCAGCAGGGCGACGTGCAGCGCGGTCGTGCCGGAGGTGGTCGCGATGGCGTGGGGCACGCCGCAGAGCGCGGCGAAACGCTCCTCGAAGGCCGCGACGACCTGGCCCTGAGCCAGTTGCCCCGAGCGCAGCACGGCCAGCACCGCGTCGCACTCGGCGTCGCCAATCAGGGGGCGGGCTAGCGGAATTGCATCGTGTAAGGCGGTCATGAGCGGACTCCTTCCAGTGTATCGCCGCAGGCGGCGCAGGGCGTCTCCGGCGTGAGCGGGCGGCCACAGCGGCAGACCCAGCCGGCCAGCCAGGCGGGGCTGCCAATCATCAGCGCGTGGGGCGGCACGTCGTGCGTGACGACCGCGCCCGCGCCGATCGTGGCGAAGCGGCCGATATGGACGCCGGTCACGATGATGGCGCCGGCCCCGATGGCCGCGCCGTCGTCAACGAGAATTTCGCCACACTCCCAGTCGTCGGCGCGCTTGAGCGCGCCATCCGGCGTAATCGCGCGCGGGTAGCGGTCGTTGGTGAGGACGGCGGCTGGCCCGACGAAGACGCCGTGCCCCAACCGGGCGCCGTGATAAATCAGCGCGTAGTTCTGGATTTTGCAGTTATCACCAATCTGGACATCCGCGTCAATATACGCGCCCTTCCCAATGATGCACCGCGCGCCGACGCAGGCGCCCACGCGCACCTGCGCCTGGTGCCAGACCGATGTGCCCGCACCCAGCGTGGCCCCCGCCTCGACCTCGGCGGTCGGGTGGACTCGCGCGGGCGGCTCCGCCTGATTGCGTTCAGCCGTCGTCAGTTCGTTCGTCGCCGTTGCCATCGTGTTCCCTCTGCTGGTTCGTTCAACCTGGCCTTACTGTACGGCGGCTGCCGCGCGCCCCGAACCGCCATGAAGGGGTTGTCGGGCTGACAATGTGGTCATCTGACCGGGCAGCGCCCGGATGCTCCGGCGCAAGTGGGCGCTGCTAGACTCATACTGCGTAAGGGCGCGCTAGCGAGAGGCGAGATGATGCAACAGGCGGCAAGCACGGTGGTATGCGCGCCCGATGGGGGAGGGCGCCGGCGGATGCTCATCGTCACGCATGGCTATCCGCCGGCGCAGACGAACGGCGCTGAATTGCAGGCCCAGCGCAAGGTGGCCTGGTGGCACGCGCGCGGTCACGTCGTGCGCGTCCTCGCTGCCGATCCGCAACCCGCCACGAACCAGCCCTTCGACACGCTCGCGGAGCGCGAGGAAGTCGTGGATGGTATTCCGGTGCGCCGCCTGCGGGTCGC
The DNA here is from genome assembly GCA_035763465.1 of Thermomicrobiales bacterium. GTDB lineage: Bacteria > Chloroflexota > Chloroflexia > Thermomicrobiales > CADCWN01 > DASUBC01. The sequence goes on along the minus strand of DASUBC010000321.1, from coordinate 1,456 downwards.
CGTGCCCGACAGCACGCGCTCGCTGCGCGAGACCTACGACCACCCCCTGTTGACGGCGGCGGTCGAGCGCGAACTGGTTGCGTTTCAGCCCGACGTCGTCTACCAGGTGAGCGGTTACCTCTTCGGGACCGCACCGCTGCGAATTGCCGCCCAGCATGGCGTTGCCACCGTGCTCTTCGCGATGGATTACTGGCACATTTGTCAGCGCATCACCTTGCTCCGGCCCGCCGGCGCCTGCTGTCCTGGCCCGCGCCATCCTGCCGATTGCGCCGCCTGCCGGTTGACCGCGCGGGCGGTCTTCGCGGAACGTGGGCCAGCCGTGCAGGGGGCGGCCTGGCGCGTGCTGGCGCGGGCGGGCGGGGCGGCGCCGGCGCGGGTGGGCGCCCGGCTGGGCGTGGCCGACTTCGCTGACCGCCAGCGCACTATCGCCGCCGATTTGCGCGAGGTGGCGCTCGTCGTGGTCAACTCACACTTTTTAGGCGAACGCCTGGCGCACCTGGGCGTGCCGCGCGAACGCCTGCTCGTCGTGCGACAGGGCATCGCGGCGGGCGAGTTCCCGGCGCGGGCGGCGCGCCAGTCGCGTGACCACGCCGGTCTGACCGTGCTGTATCTCGGACAGATCAGCCGGCACAAGGGTACGGACCTCGCCATCACGGCGGTGCGCCAGTTGCGGGACGCGGGGTTGCCGGTGCGTCTGCGCCTCCATGGTCCGCTCACCGATACCGGCGCGTACGCCGAGCAGGTGCGCGCCTGGTGTGACGACGCGGCGATTCACCTGGGCGCGCCGCTCGACCGCGCCGGCGTCGCCGCCGCACTGGCTGCCGCCGATGTGCTGGTCGTACCGTCACGTTGGTACGAAAACAGCCCGAACGTCATTCTCGAAGCCTTTGCCGCCGGCGTGCCGGTCGTCGCCGCCGGGCATGGCGGCATGGCGGAAATGGTGCGTGACGGCGTTGACGGCCTGCTCGTGCAGCCCGGCGACGTCAACGCACTGGCCGGCGCGCTACGCCGCCTGGCTACGGAACCCGGCTTGCTGGCGCGGCTACAGGCTGGCGTGCGCCCGCCCTACGGCGTTGACGACGAGCTGGCCGGTGAAGAAGCGGCGCTCGCGGCCCTGCTGGGGGCCGGAGCGAGGCCGCTGGACCGCTAGCGTGCCAGGGCGCTAGCCCCGGCGCGGATAGCACAGCGCGGCGACATCCGCGCCCATCTTGCCCCAGCGGCCCAGTAGCGCATCGCGCAGCGCAAAGAGCCGGGCGTCGCGGTTTGGCCGGCGCGGCCGGTAGCGCGACTTCAGCGTGTACGCCGCAATGGTCCGGCAATTCCCAAACAAGGCGCCGGCGAGCGACCGTACGCGCGTGAGGCCCCCCTGGCTCTTGGCGAGGAACAGCAGCACGTTCCGCGTCATGTAGTATTCAGTCGCCGGTGACGTCGTGCCCATCGTCGCCGAGACCTTGTG
>DASUBC010000320.1:0-4100 GCA_035763465.1 Thermomicrobiales bacterium | reverse complement strand
GATGGTATTGCGGTCGCGCACAGGATCAGCGCCAGCCTGGTACTGCCAGAAGATGCCGCCCGGCGCGGGGTGGCGGTCATCATCGTCCCAGCCATTGATGACGAATCTCCAGATGCGCGTGGCATCGTCCAGCACGGCCTGGACTTTCGTCGCATCGTAGAGATCGGCCAAATCGAGGCCGAGCCAGCAATTGTCGTCGTAGTAGAGTGTGCCGCCGCCATCAGTTACCGGATAAGAGGCCGCGCCCGGCGGGTTCTGCCGCGCGTCCCAGTAGTGCTCGAACAGGCTCTGCGTCAGCAACCGGGCGCGATCGAGCGCCTGGCCGCCATCCGGTAGGGTGGCGACCGCAAGCGTCGCGGCGAGCGCCTGACCGAACGGCCAGACATAGGCGAAGCGGCGGTCGCGTGGCGCGGGCGAGGCGTGCTCACGAAACATCACGCCATTAGCCACGGCAAACTGTTTATTCATAGCAGCATAGGCCACCTGGGTCCAGGCCAGCGGTGAAGCCGGCGATTCGGCGGGCGCCGCGACTGGCTGCTGTCGTTGCCGGCCAAAGAGACGCTCAAACATGCCCGCCAGCCCTCCCCAAAATATCTACAGCACGATCTGCGATCGTCACGCTGGCAAGAATGCGGCCACGAGAGGCGCAGCGCACCCTGGACGCACCCACGAGCCTCGCAGTCAGTCAGTGCCGTTGAGAGCGCCAGGACTGCCTTCGAATCGCCAAAAACTCTGGCCAGGATTATACGTGAGGCGGCGTCAGTTGCCACCACTTAGGAAGCGGACGATTCCGGCGGCAATGCCCTGCGCGACCGCTTGCTGCTGTTGCAGCAGCAGCGCGCGGTCGGTGGGGTTCGTTATGAAACCCATCTCGATGATGCAGGCGGGAGTTTGCTGGTTGATGGCGTGCTGAAAATCCTCGAAGTTAAAGGCATAGTAGCCGGTCATCGCGCGGGTGAGATTGGGGTCGAGTGGCAGGCCGGTCGCCGCGCCGTATGCGCCGGTGATCGCCGCGATCAGGGTATCGTCGCGCTGGGGGATGGCGCTGTCGCGGAAGCGGGCGAGTTTGAAGCCGCGCATTCCGGCGTCGTTATTGGCGTCGGCGTGAATGGCGACGAAGGCGTCGGCGCGGTAGCTGGCGGGCACGGTCGCGGGGATGAGGTCCACGGTGACGCCGCGCGCCGTAAGCAACGCCGCGACCTGCCGGGCGACCGCCAGATTCACGTCAACTTCATTGACGCCAGCGGCGCTCGCGCCGCCCTGCGACCGCAGCGCCGCCAGTTCGTCCGGGAGGTCGGCGGCCTTCCAGTGGCCGACCTGGAGGCCCACACGCGCATGAATTGGCGCGGCCGACATGGCTGGCTGGGCGCTCGGGGTCGCGCCCACGAGCAGTGCCGCGCGTGGCAGTACGGCGCCATTCGGGTCCCACCAGCCGGCGAGACCTGGCGGTGCATCACCCGCGCGCAGGAACAGCGCAACGCAGGCCAGCAGCGCGGCCACGCCCCAGGCCAGCAGTGGCGCTGCTCCAACCTTGCCCGACGTCACCACGCGCATACCACCTCCCGCCGGCTAACTCAGTCAGGCGTATACCTGTCTGTACGTACAGAACGTATGTTCTAGCGAGATAATACAGCATCGCGCTGGAAATTGGAAGGGGGTAAACAATACTGGCGTGGTGTGGACGACCGGAGTTCGCCGCGAGTGACGTCCCGGCGCCGTCAGCGCAGGAGCAGGGCGATGATCGTGCCGGCGCAGAGGTAGGCGCCGTAAGGGATGTAGTCGCGCATCGTGCGGACCTTCAGCGCGACGAGCGCCAGGCCGCCAACCGCACCGAGGAACATGCCGATGATGAGCGCAACGCCGACATTGGGACCGGCCATCGCGCCGATCAGGGCCGCCAGCAGCACGTCGCCGAAGCCGAGCGCGCGGCGGCGATAGATCGCCAGCGCCAGCAGATAGAGCAGCAGGAAGAGCACAGTCGCGGCGGCGGCGGCGAGGGTTGACCAGAGGAGCGCGTGCGGCTGGCGCGAGAAGATCGCGGCGTAGCCCAATGCGAGCAGCAGGCCGACGAGAATCGTCTGCTGAAAGATGAGGTGATGCCGCCAGTCAATGCGAAGGATGATCAGAAGGATGACCATGAAGAGCGCGGTCGCCACGAAGTCCGCGGTCAACCCGGCCCGCCAGAGGGCGAGGGCGAAGAGCACGCCGGTGGTCAGTTCGGTCAGTGTCCGCAGCGGCGCGATCGGCGCGGCGCAGTCGGCGCATTGCCGCGCCAGAAGGGGGCCGACAAGCGGTACGACAGCCAGCCCGCGCCAGGGGTGGCCACACTCCGGACAAGCCGGCCAGCCAAGCAGGCGGCGTCCGGTGGGAATCGCGGTCGCGGCGTGATCGATCCAGGCGCCGGCAACGGCGCCGGCCAGGAACGCCAGAAGCAGGGCGACCAGCGAGGAGACGAACGCGGGCATGAGTACTTCCTTGAATGACTGCGACCGGGACAGCGATCCGGACCATCCTGCTAGGAGGATACTGATGTTCAAGTGATGCGGCCATCCCCCGATAGTCCTATCCGCGTACAATGAGGAAGGCCGCGCCGATTCCGATGATCAGGCTGGCGGCGATCGCCAGGGCGAGCCACTTGCCGCCGTGACGCCGGCGGGCGGCGGTCTTATCTCCGCGCATAAACCAGGCGATTGTCTCGGGCCGGGTCAGGCTCCAGAGTATCCAGATGTCGGCGGCGAGCGCAATCGTGCTGACGCCGCCAGGTGCGCGGCCGTGGAGCACATCGAGCAGATCGCGTAGGAAGCCTGCCGCGTTGCCGATAGCAGCAACGGATGAGACGGCAATCTGGAGCAGCCGCGCCCCCCGGCGGCCCTGGCGCGCGTACTCCCCCAGCAACCCAAGTGCCGGCGCGAAGATGAGCGCCAGCAGCGCGACCGCAGCCGTACGCTGATCCGCCAGGCCATAGCGGACGACGGTCACGGCCAGGAGCGTGAGCAGCAATGCCAGCAGCGCCCAGTCAAAAATGATGGCGGCGGCGAGGCCACGCGGTACCGTTGTCGGCGCTGGTTTCGCCGGCTCACCGGGCGGAGCGGCAGTCGGCAGCAGACGACGCTGGCGCTGCCTGTTTGTGAAGTGCTGGTTCACGCAGAGGTTTCCTCGTAGCGGAACAGCAGCGCGCGACCAGCAACCTGGCGCTGTCGGCGGGCGGGCTTCGCTACCACGCGCCGAGCGCGCTCATTAATCCGTAGACCCTTCATCAGCCGGGCGCTGACCAGGGGGGCTACCGAACGAAAAGAGCGCGAGGCCGGGAGGGCTGCCAAACGAGAATGGCGCGATTGCTGCCGGCGCGTGAACGTCGCTCAGGTCCAGCGCGTCTATGTCAAGGTTCGCGAGACCCTCTTTCAGACTGCGTAAATAGCTGCGATATGCTTCGGCATAGACCTGATCGAGGCTCGCGGGCTTGCCAGGCTGATCGCCGCTCATCGCTTCCTCCTTGAGCACGTTCTAACCAGCATGCATGGTACTGAGCCAGCGAGGGTGTGTCAACGGAGGCGGGCAGGCGGGCAATGAGTTGGAGCCGGCGCGGTGGTGGACGGTGGACGCGGTGCGGCTGAGAGCCACTCCGGATTAATGTCCGAGGCTGAATGGCCCTGCTGGGCCACGAAGTCCGCCTATGCGGACTGGGTTCATCATGATGCCAGGGTTGGCTGTCGGTCCACCAGTTGCCCAGTTCCAGTCCCCGTGAGGGGACTTCGTGGCGGCGCTGCTACCCTTCGCGCCGAATGCATTCGGCGCAGCCACTCAGCGGCATTGCGCCAGCAGCCAGGCGTGGCGCCGACTATAACCCACTGCCCGACTGCCCGACTCAGACGAGCTGATTGTCGAGCGCGAATCGGATCGCGGCGGCGCGGGAGGAGACGTTGAGCTTGGTGTAGATAGAGGTGAGGTGCGTGCTGACAGTGCGTGGGCTGAGGTAGAGGCGTTCGGCGACCTCCGCCGACGTCAAGCCCTGGGCGACGAGCTGGAGCACTTCGAGTTCGCGCGGCGTCAGTCCGGCCGGCAGTGGCGTTGGCGGCGCGGGCGGCGCGGGTGTTGAGCGG
>DASUBC010000319.1:0-7735 GCA_035763465.1 Thermomicrobiales bacterium | reverse complement strand
CAGTTTCTTCATGTCGCGCGTGATGCCGAGCGGCGTCAGGCCGACCGGCACGGCGGCGATAGAGAGGATGCCAGGGAGGTCTTTGAGGTCGTTGACCGAGCGATCGAGTTGATCGCCGTCGTTGATGCCCGGATTGAGCACAAGCTGCGTGTTGTACTCAATGCCCAGGCTCGCCAGGCGGCGCAGATCGTTGAGAATCTCGCCCGCGCGAGGATGGCGCAAGAGGTCAACGCGCAGTTGCGGGTCGGTGGCATGGACGGAGATGTTGAGCGGGCTGAGTTGCTGCTCGCCGATGCGCTGCCAGTCCTCCTCGCTGAGATTCGTCAGCGTGACGAAGTTGCCGTAGAGGAAGGAGTAGCGGTAGTCGTCGTCCTTGATATAGAGCGTGCGGCGCATTCCGCGCGGCACTTGCTTGACGAAGCAGAAGGGACAGTCGTTGGTGCAGCGCCGAATGCCGTCGAAGGTCGGTTCGGTGAAGCCGAGGCCCCAGTAGTCGTCGCCTTCCAGTTCAACGTCGTAAATGGTGAGTGCGCCGTCCCGTTCGACCGCCACTTCGGCTACCGCGCCGGCGGTGCCAGTGTAATACTGGTAGTCAATCACGTCGCGCAGCGGCTTGCCATCAATGCTCTGCACGATGTCGCCCGGCCGCAGGCCTAGCGCCTCACCCAGCGACCCCGGCGCGACCGACTCCAGCACACCGCCCGTCCGGCCCCGCCGAAACAGAATCTGCCCCTTCTCCGACACCGACCTGCTCTCCCAGGAGACTTACCACAGAGAACACAGGGACACAGAGACTCTAGAGATTTCTCTTTTCGTTCTCCGGATCGCTGTGGTAAATATCGTTCCTTGTTACTTCATTACTTCGCCACCGGCACGCGGCCTGCCGCGCGCGTGGCACGCCAGTGCGCCAGTTTCTTGCGGCGCTTGGCGACCGTGCTCAGAAAGTGTACATAAAATGGACTCAGCTTGCCGCCGATGGTGGCAGCCGGCAGGTTGGCGACGAACTCGTCGCGCGTGGTGAAGGGCGCGATCTCGATCCAGGCTTGCGCGTATTCGGGGCGGCTGTGACCGTCACTGCCCGCCGTGCCGGGCAGGTTGTGGAGCGCGGCGAACTCCGCGCCGCGCACATTGTGCGCCGGCCGCGCCATCCGCGCGTTGAGGATTTCGATGGCGTCAACCAGGCCCGCCGCAACCAGGCGTTCCAATGCTGTGGTCTTCAGCGGGCTTTTGCGGATCGGGTCGAACGGGTGCGGAATGACGACAACCCCGCCCTGCGCGCGGATACGTTCGGCGGTCTCCTCGGGCGAGAGACCGGCGGGAATCTCCTCGTGCAGAAAGAGGCCGATGATTTCGCCTTCGCTCGACTTGACTTCCTCGCCGGGAATGACCGTGAAGCCAGCCGGCGCGAGCGAAACCGCCTCCAACCCGCCGGCCAGCGTGTTGTGGTCGGTCACCGCGATGCCGTCCAGTCCGCGCTGCCGGCAAAGACGGAGCACCTCGGCGGTCGGAATTGTGCAATCGCGCGAGTGGTGCGTGTGCATGTGTAAATCGATCTTCACCTAGTCCATCTCCCCCAGCGCGGCCAGCGCGAGCGCCGTGGCGACCGCCGCCGCCGTCTCCGCGCGCAGAATCCGCGCCCCCAGCGTTACCGGTATAATCCCGGCCTCGTGCGCCAGCGCGATTTCCGCTGGGCTAAAGCCACCCTCCGGCCCGATGAAGACGCCCAGCGCCGGCGCCACGCCGCGCGCCGCCGGTAGCGCCGCAATTGCCTCCCGCAACCCCTGCCGTGCCTCTTCTTCCCAGAGGATCAGCCCGGGACCGGCAGCGGTGGCGAGCCGAAACGCCTCGGCCAGCACCATGGGTGACCGCACGGGCGGCACGCGCCCGCGCCGTGCTTGCTCGGCCGCTTCGCGCACGATGCGCTGCCAGCGTTCGACTTTGCTCGCGTTCGCTTCGCCCGCGATAGTGCGCGCGGTCAGCACCGGCACGAACGCCGCCGCGCCGATCTCCGTCGCTTTTTGCAGCGTGTAGGCGAAGTGATCGCCCTTGAGCGGCGCGGCATAGAGTGTCACGGCGGCGCGCGGTTCGGTCCCGTTGCGGCGAGTTGCCAGCACCTGTCCAACCGCGCGCTGCCCATCCAGAGCAGTTAATTCTACCGAATATTCCAGGCCATCGCCATTGAGCAGCACGAGCGCCGCACCCGGCCGCAGCCGCAGCACGCGCCGGACCTGATGCGCGAGCGCCTCGGGCAACTCGACCTGCTGTCCAACCGCCAGGGGGAAGTCCACGAAAAAGCGGGGCGCGGCGTGCTGACCGGCGCCCGCCTCATCTGGCTCGGGCTGCTCACGAGCCTGGTTGGTCGCCGGCTGCCTGATCATGCGTCGCTGGTGGCCGGGCGCAATCCTTCGATGCAGATCCAGTCGCCCATCTGGTGCTGCTCGACCGCGGTCAGCCCCTGCGCCGCGAGCGCGGCGCGCACTTCGTCCGCCCGGTCAATGATGATGCCGGACGTGATCAGCCGTCCACCGGGCGCGCACGCTGCGGTCAGGGCTGGAGCGAGCTCGATGATGATCCTGGCGATGATATTGGCGACGACGAGATCGTACTTCCCGGCGAATTCTTCGGTCTCCTCCACCGTGCCGACTGCCACGCGCACCGGCGTTTTCAGGCCGTTACGGGCGATATTGTCGCGCGTGGCGCGCACGGCGACCGGTTCGACGTCAAGCGCGTCAATCGCCGCCGCCCCGAGCCGCGCCGCGCCGATCGTCAGCACGCCCGAACCGGAGCCGACGTCGAGCACGCGCATCCCCGGCCGCATCCGTTCCTCGAGCGCGATCAGGCACAGCTGGGTGGACGGATGCAGCCCGGTGCCGAACGCCATGCCCGGATCGAGTTCGATGACGATGTCGCCCTCGCGCCGCTGATACTCCCGCCAGGGTGGGCGAATGACCGTGCGCTCGCCAACCCGATGCACATAGAAGTGCTCTTTCCAGGCGTTGGCCCAGTCTTCTTCTGCGCGCGGCGCCGTGACCAGTGAGCCGACGTAGCGCATCTGGCTCAGATGCCAGAGCGCGTGTTCAACGGCCTCGATCTTGTCGCGCGCCTGTTCATCGTCCGGCAGATAGGTGCGGACGACGAAGGGCTGCCCGGTCGCAATCTGGAGATTGTCACCGTCCGCTTCCTGCTCGAATGGTTCGTCAATCGCCACTCCGCCGCCATAGCCATAGCGCGAAAAGATCTCCGCGACCGCCTCGACCGCCTCATTATCGGCCTGCACGGCCAACTCAATCCATTGTGGGTTGCGGACCGAGTACCCGCTTGCGGGTGGCGATTGCGGATTGGGGGGCCGCTGCGATGCTTCTCCAAAGCTCATCGTATAACTCCTGCTTCTGCCCATCGCGAATCCGCAATCGCCACCCGCAAGTGGGTACTCGGTCCGCAATCCACAATTACTTCCGTGTGCCTCGCTCGGCGCTGGAACCGGCGCCGAGGTTGAAGCGCTGGACCATGCCTTCGATCATCGCGCCAGTGCTGAGAATGGAGCTCGCCAGGGTCATGTGCGCGAGATCGGCGTCTTCGCCGACGATGCTATCTTCAATCACGACGCCGGTGAGCTTGGCGCCCGCGCCGACACTGACATATGGGCCGATGACCGAACGCGTGACGGCGGCGGTGGGATCAACCCAGGAAGGCTGAATGACGATGCTGTCGGGGAGTGTGCGGCTATTGGGCAGCTGGCCGTCCTGCTCCATTTTACTGAGCAGGTAACGATTGGTGTGCAGCAATTCTGCGGGCTTGCCGCAGTCTTCCCACACGGGGATCGTCAAGGCTTGCAGCCGTGCGCCGCGCTCGATCATGATCTGGATCGCGTCGGCCAGATAATATTCCCCCTTGAGCGCCTTGCCGCTGCCCACCAGCGTGTCAATCGCGTCATACAGCGGCGCCATGTCCGTGAAGTAGTAGAGGCCGGCGAGCGCCAGATTCGAGACTGGTTCTTCCGGCTTTTCAACTAATCGCACGGCGATTTCCTGGTCGTCGAGCACGGCGACACCGAAGCGGCGCGGGTCGTCAACCTCTTTGACATAAATAGCGCCATCAATGCCGTGATCGCGTAGGGTGCGAAGCGGAGTGAAGTCAGCCTCGAAGATCGTATCGGCGAAGATAATCAACGCATCACCGTCAACCAGGTCGCGGGTACGGGCAATAGCGTCGGCCTGGCCGCGCATCTCGGGCTGCTCGACAAAACGCGTCGGTACCGCATAATGGCGCTGCACATGCCCTTCGATCTGGTCGCCCAGGTAACCGACAATACAAATGATCTCTTCCGGCTTCAGTGGCAGCAGGCGGTCGAAGATATGGTCAATCATCGCCTTGCCGGCCAGCGGCACTAATGGTTTTGGCACACTCCAGGTATGTGGCCGCAGGCGCGTGCCATAGCCAGCCATCGGTAGAATGATTTTCACACCAGTACTCCCTAATAATGGGGAGGCGGGAGACGGTAGGCGGTAGTTCCTTGTGATGAGGCAGCGCCGATCTACCAGCACTGTGCTGGGGCTGAGCAACTATCCCCTATCACCTATCTCCTATCGCCTCCACACCCATACATATCACCGCGCAAGGCCCTTCGAGGCTGGCCCACGATAGGACGATTGTACAGGATGCCGTATAATGACAAAACGGCTGCCGGCCGCGCCCTGCGGAAAACCTGCTACTTTTTAGGCCGGCGGCGCCGAACCAGGCGGGAATATGTGGTCAAGCGCAACGTTGCTAGGAGTGGCAGAGGTTACGGCCTCGCCGCGATGGACTGAGAGTTGATGGACGCGACCGATGCGGCGGCACATGAGCGGCAGGAACGGCTTGAAAGCGAGGCCCTCACTCACCTGGATGCGCTGTATCGCACGGCGCTCCGGTTGAGCCGGAATCCGCAAGATGCGGAAGACCTGGTGCAGGAGACTTATCTCAATGCGTTTCGGTCGCTGGACCGGTTTGAGGAAGGGACCAACTTGCGCGCCTGGTTGTTCCGGATTCTGAACAATGCCTTTATCAGTCAGTATCGCCGGCGGAAGCGCCGGCCGAGCAGTTCGCTCGAAGATGTGACGGAGTACTATCTGTACGATCACCTGGCGGAAGGCGGAGCTTCGCCCCGGCCGGAGAACCCCGAACGCGATGTCCTGGCGCTGCTCGGTGATGAAACGGTGCTGCAAGCGTTAGAAGAGTTACCAGTGGAGTTTCGGCAGGTCGAGCTGCTCGCGGATGTCGAAGGTTTTTCGTACCGGGAGATCGCTGACATTCTCGGCATTCCGATCGGGACCGTGATGTCCCGGCTCTACCGGGCGCGGCGGCGGTTACAGAAGGCGCTCTGGCAAGAAGCCCAGGAAGCGGGCTACGGCGCCAGCGCCGGCGCGTAGCGCCAGTGCGAATGTGGCAGGGCGGCGACATTCGGCTGGACGCGGCTATGGAACGTAGAGGTCTGGTGTAGGGTCGGGCAATACGATGAACTGTACTGAGTGTGTGGAGCGGCTGTACCCGTTCCTCGATCGAGAATTGAACAGCGCCGAGCAGGTACAGGTGCGCGAGCATCTGAGTCTCTGCCGCGATTGCCTCAATCGCTTTCGCTTTGAAGGGAACGTGCTGCGGTTCGTGGGGCAGGTCGCCCGCACCACCGGCTGTCCCGACGATGCGCGGCAGCGCATCCTGCGCGCCTGCGGTCGCGACTCCTAGCGCGGCCCGCTTCTGTGTTCTTCGTGCCGCGTAGTGGTCCGCCGTATTCCGGCGCCCCATCCCGCGGCACGATCCCCCGACTACCATGCTTCAGCATTCATCTGCGTGATCGTTTGTGACTGGTGCCCAGTTCTGGCACTCGGCGCTACGGCGCGAGCCGCGTGATGGCCCAGGCGCCGGCAGGCGTGCGGGTATAGCGCAGGCGGTCGTGGAGGCGATTCGGGCGGCCCTGCCAGAACTCGAACAGCGCCGGTGCGACCCGGTAGCCGCCCCAGTAGTCCGGCAGCGGGATGTCTCCGCCGTGGTAGCGCTGCTCCAGTTCATGCAGGCGCGCTTCGAGCACGGCGCGGTCGGGCACGGGCCGGCTCTGCGGCGAGGCGAGCGCGCTGAGCTGGCTGCCGGCCGGGCGGCTGTGGAAGTAGCGCAGCGATTCTTCGCGCGAGACGCGCGCCACCGTACCGGCGACCCGCACTTGCCGCTCCAGCGCCGCCCAGTAGAAGAGCAGCGCGGCGCGTGGATTGGCAGCCAGTTCCTGCCCCTTCTGGCTCTCGTAATTGGTGTAGAAGACGAAGCCCCGCTCATCGAATGCCTTCAACAGCACGGTGCGCGCGGATGGCAGTCCCTCCGGCGTGGCCGTGGCGAGGGTCATCGCGTTCGCTTCGGGCAGGCGGGCGGCGATGGCCGTCTCCAGCCACTGCTCGAATTGCCGCACCGGATCAGGGTCAACGTCGCGCTCGGACAGCCCGGTCAGCCGGTATTCGTCTCGCAGCCGCTGTAACTCGGCGCGGTGTCCCTCGTCCTCGTGTTGCCTGACTTTTGCCGCAAGTGTCATTGCTCGTTCCCACGTATTGCGCGGCAGGCGCTCACTTGCCCGCCCAGGCGTGAAAATCGCTCAGGCGCCGCCCACCCGGCGCCGGGTCCATGTTCTGCCAGTCCATTTGCACCGTGATGTACTTATTCTGCCAGGGATCGCCCGGCACCCCCCAGTGATTCTGGTCGAAGATGCCCAGCCACTGATCGAGCGTCAGGTAGCCGTCCTGGCCGAGCCACTTGGCCTCAGCGCCGGGATAATCTATGAAGGGATCGCTGACCCAGAGGCCGAGAATGTGGGCGTTCGGGTAGTTGGCGTAGGGGTCGCTATCGGCCACTACGCCCTTGACGAGAATGTAATGGGTGCCGCCGCGAATGACGGCGATGGCGGGCTGGCCGCCGCCCGGCGCGGCGAGATTGTACGCCAGCACTTTTGTGGCCTCCACCGGATCGTCGTAAATCCAGTGATTGAAGCCGTAGCCGGGGTTGAGCCAGTGCAGCGCCGCCGCCATCGCGTAGGGTGAGGCGTCCCACTGCTCGACCGTGTAGCCAAGGTTATGGCCGAGTTCGTAATCCCAGACCCGGCTCTGAATCGCCGTGTCGTCGGGATAGCGCCGGCCGGTGAGATATTCGGTCCAGCTCTGGATATCCGCCGGGTCGCACCAGTCGTCGGTCATCTGCCGGTGCCAGGTCAGCGAAAGATTGTGGCTGTACAGCGCCGCGAATGGCCCGTGCCCGGCCAGGCCGGCATGTTGCGCGGCCTGTTGGCCGAGCAAGCCTAATTCCACTTCGTGGTCGGAGCCGGCGTATTCCGGATGGAACTCGAAGCGCGCCCGCTCAAAATATTGCACCGTATAGGGCTTGCCGTCCGATGGCGACACTTCGGTGAATTCCTCGGACAGCGGGTAGCCATAAACCGGCAGGCCGCCGTTCTGCTCCCAGTACTGCGCGAACGCGCCGCCCAGCGTGTGGCCGGTCTCGACGAAGTAGTAACTCAACCGGGTATCGTCTGGCCCGACTGGCTGAAAGGCCGGTTCGTTCTGCCGCCCCTGCACGAGCGCCCTGCCGAGCAAGCGCAACTCGACCTGCCAGTCGGGGCCGTTCTCCGGGTGGTATTCAAAGACGGCGCGCTCGAAGTACTGGGTCTGGTAATCGTGGCCGTCTATGGCGCTGCGATCGGTGAAAACTTCGGAGATTGGATAGC
>DASUBC010000318.1:0-14427 GCA_035763465.1 Thermomicrobiales bacterium | reverse complement strand
AAGTCGGCCGCCGAGTACGAGCCACTGTAGAGGTGGTCGGGGTCCGGTCCATGCAAGCGGACGTAGACGAACGACGCGGTCGCGCGCAAGACGCACGGCAGCCGCGCGCCGCTCATGACGCAGTACGCCACGCCGTAGCGTTCCAGCAGCGCATAGATTTCCTCGCAGTGCCAGCTCGGATGGCGAAACTCGATCGCCACGCGCCACCCGGCCGGCAGCCGCGACAGGAAATAGGAGAGCCGCAGGTAGTCGTACCCGAACCCTGGCGGCAGTTGCAGCAGTAACACGCCCAGGCGGTCGCCGAGGAGGGTGAGACCTGGCGTCATCCGCGCCAGCCAGTCCTCCGGCGCGTAGAGGCGGCGAACATGCGTCAGGCCACGCGGCGCCTTCACCGTCAACAGAAAATTGTCGGGAAGATGGCGCCGCCACCCCACGAACGTCGCGGGCTGGGACCAGCGATAGAAGGTGCTATTGACCTCGACCGTTTGAAACATCCGCGTGTAATGCGCCAGGCGCTCGCGCGGCGCGGCCTCGGGCGGATAGAGTACCCCATGCCAGTGCTGGTAACTCCAGCCTGACGTGCCGATGTAGATCGCCATACCTGAAACCTCGCCAAGTATACCGCCCGAATCTCGTGGGATCGGTCGCACCGGACGAGGGTGGGACTTTTAACGCCGAGGACACGGAGCGCGCAGAGGCCGCCGAGAAAAATACGATCGATCGTGCTGGCATGGTCGGCCAGGAACTGACCACGCTGTAGTACCCCGCTTCTTTTCTCTCGGTTCCTCTCTACGCCCTTGACGTTAAAATCCCGTCCCTCGCCGCTGGTTCGGCTTTCACCTGGACTCATTGCCCACTAGACTGGCCTGGCGCGCCAGTTCCTGGTCTTCGCGCTGTACCATGCGCGTGAACTGGATCATCACCCAGGCGGTATAGATCAGCCCGCCGCCAAGCCACATAATAATGCCGGCGAGTTGCTGGTCGAGCAGGGCCGAAAGACCCCACAGGCGCGGAAATTGCTCATAGGCCACATAGAGTGGCTGCGCCGCAAACGTCAGTATACCGCCCAGAATACCGCCTTCGACTCCCGCCGCCATCAGATACACAATATCCGCGCCTGCGCCAAGCCGCAGGCGCCCTCCCGTGGGGTGGACCACCGGCCACCAGTACAGCAGTCCCGCGCCGAGAAAAAACAGGTGCTCGCTTTCGTGCCATACCGTCTGGCCCTGCGCGAGGTTGTAGCACACTGGCAGATGCCAGACAGCAATCGTCACCAGGTAGCACAGCACGGCCACCAGCGGATGCGTCAGCAGGCTGCCCAGCTGCCGAAAGCGCCGCCGCCGGATCAGGCGGCGCCCAATCCAGCGCCGCATATTTGCCGGGTAGACCCACAGCATTGGCAGGAGCGGCGTGCCCAGCCAGATCAATGGCGGCACAACTAGCAGGAGCAAGAGATGCTGCACCATATGCAGGAAGAGAAAGCGATCATCGTAGGCGGCAATTGGTGAGAGCAACGCCAGCGCCAACGCCAGCAAACCGCTGGCAAAACACCAGGCATGCCAGGCCGGAAAGAGGCGCCGGGCAGCCGCGCGCTGCCGTAGCCGCCTCCAGCCCCAGGCGTAGAGGCCGGCGCCAAGCAACTCCTCAAGAACAACCGCAGGAGACCAATCCCAGGACAGCAGGAAAGTGCGTAACTGCGGATTCATCAGCGCTGTCCGCAAAGGTGCGCGGGCGGCGTAGCCAGCGGCGCGTTATGACTCATGGCCTACCGTAATTCGTCATTGCTTATCATCACTTCGCGATGACCGTAGACATTGAGCACAACGGTTTCATGAAAGCGCGTCTTCGTCTCCGTGCGCGGATCATAGATGTGGACGTGGCCGTGCAGGTGATAGCGGGGGCGGAACCGGGTGAGGAAATCTCGGAAGGCCGCGAAGCCGCGATGCGCCGGGTCGTCCGCGTCCTGAATCCCGCGTGGTGGCGCATGGGTCACGAAGATGTCGAGATAGCGGCCATAGCGCAGCCGGTTCCAGAGCAGGTGCGGCGTCATGCGCGCGATGAGCAGCCGCATTTCTGTTTCGGAATACTGGCAGCCCGACCGATTGTAGCGTAGCGAACCCTCCAGCCCCGCGAGCGTTAGGCCGGCCACGCGCAGCACGCGACCGTGCAAGTTCAATCCACCGGGAATCGCGGCGTCGTGCGCGACAACCACATGGTCCGGTGGGCAATCATGATTACCGCGCACGCCGAAGAGCGGCGCATTGACACTGCTGGCGACGAAGTCCAGATACTCCGCTGGCAAGTCGCCGCAGCTAATGACCAGATCGGCGTCGCCATAGCGCTCGTTGAGGAGTGGACCGTAGAACGATTCCTCAATCCGGTCGCTTATGGCGAGAATCCGCACGGGCCGCGCCGGCGCTATCTCCTGCTTCACGTTCGCGTCGTCTCATGCAACGAGGCGATGAACGAGGTCAGCGCTTCGTCCCACGCCGGCTTTTTGCCCTGCCGCTGCCCCTCCGCGCGGCGGTGGTCGGCGAGGCGCACGAAGATGTCGGCGTTGCGCTCGCCGGGGAAATGGTCCCGCAAGCGCGCGGCGCGGATCTGGCGCACCTGTGGCTGGAAGATTTTTAGGTACCAGCGTTCAGCGGCCTCGCGGCGGTCGTCAGGGAAGTGTTTCTCAGCCCACCGGGTGATCAGCTCTTCCAGGCGCGCGTACGTTTCGGGTCGCGCCGCGCCGATCTGCTTCAATCCCGTCGCCCGCTCGAACGCGCGACGGGCGGTAAAGAGGCGCTGCGCCAGCGGGTCTTCGATCGGCACGAACTCTGTGACAAAGGCTTCGATGTCGGACTGGCCGAGTTCTTTCGCCGCCGCGACCCGCCGGTGACCGTCGAGCACATAGTAGCCGTAGCCGAGTTTGTAGACCTCGATGGGTGGTAGCACCTCGCGCGTCTCGCCCGCGCTGGCGGCGCGAATGCGCTCGTAGCGGTGTATCGTCGCCTGCGATTGCTGCCGCAACTGAAAATTGGCGTCGAGCTCGCTGGCGCGACCCACGCTGCCGATAATTCGGGCGACATCAACCGTGCGCTGGCCCAGCGTGCGCGGCGCCAGTAGGCCGGCGCGCTCCGCGTCCTCGGCGAAGGCGCGGATCGCCGTCGCCGGCACGCTCTCCGCGAGGGCCGGCCGGACGAGCAGCGTCGGGCAGGGTGCGCCGCGCACGATCGCCTCGGCGACATTGCCCAGGAAGACGCTGGGGAGCGCGGGACGCACATTGCTGCCGATGACGATCAGCCCGACATCCTTTTCGCGCGCGACGGTCAGCACGGTCGGCGCGACCGGGCCGACGCGCACCAGCGTTTGCGCCGTCACGCCCTTGGCGTGCAGGCGCGAGGCGATCGTGTCGAGATAGGCCAGAGCCGCCGCTTCCTCCGGCGCGACAGCCTCCGCCGCTGCGGCGGCCTCACGCCGCCGCGAGGGCCGCAACTCACCGAGCGCCGCTGCTGGACCTCTGCCGGGCAGCACATGCAACAGAATCAGCGCCGAGCCAAAGGCCAGCGCGTAGGCTTCCGCCGTGACCAGTTTCGCTTCACCGGGCGGCGAGAGATCAAGCGGCACGAGAATCCGCTGGGGAATCGGCATAGGCATCCTCCTGACGAGTCGGGCAGACGGGCGCACCCAGGGGGTACCCGGCGGTCGGGCAGCGCGCTGGATCAGCGCCGTAGCCCGAAGACAGGCGCCGTGCCGACGAGAGCCCACTGCCCGACTGCCCGTCTGCCCGACTTCAGTATAGCGCGCTCAGAAGGCCCGGTCGGGTGGCCGGAAGGCGCGACTGGCCGGGCGCTTCTTCGCTGGCGCTGGTTCGGCCGCCGCCCTGACCAGCTGGCTGGCTGCCGCCTCGCGTTGCGCTGCCACCCGCGCTTTCGCGGCGACCCAGTCGCTATAGCCGCCCGGATATTCATATATCTCGCCATCAGCCAGTTCAAAGATGCGTGTGCAGACGCGATCGAGAAAGTAGCGGTCGTGCGAGATCGTCAGCACCGTGCCATTGAACTGATCGAGCGCCGCTTCCAGCACCTCGGTCGAGGCGATATCGAGGTGATTGGTCGGTTCATCGAGCAGCAGGCAGTTCGGTCCGCCGATCATCAGCCGCAGTAGTTGCAGCCGGCTCTTTTCGCCACCACTGAGCGTGGCGATCGGCTCGCGCACCTGACGGTACTGGAAGAGGAACCGGCCGAGCAGTCCGACCGCTTCATCTTCGTGCATCGGCCGTAACCCGCGCACGAAGTCGAGCGGCGTCTGGCCGGGGTCGAGTGTCTCATGATTCTGTGTATACTGGCCCAGGTGGATGGATGGCCCGGCCCAGACCTCGCCCGCGCTCGGCGCTTCCTCACCGAGCAGCAGCCGGAAGAGTACCGATTTTCCGGCGCCGTTCGCGCCGACCAGCCCCACGCGCTCGCCGCGCCAGAGCGTGAAGTTCACGTCCAGCAACACGACCTGCTCGCCATAGACCTTCGCCAGCTGGCGCGCTTCGAGCACTTTCTGGCCGCCACGCGCGGCAGGGCGGAAGGCCAGCCCGATCTGGCGGCGTTCCAGCACCGGCCGCTCGATCTTCTCCATCCGGTCAATCTGGCGCTGCTTGTTGCGCGCCTGCTTGATATGGCGCTCGTTGATCACGATGCTGGCCCAAAGTTTGAAGCGCGCGATAGCCGCTTCCAGACGGGCGATCTCCTTTTGTTGCGACGCATACTGCTCCTGCTGCCGCAGCAGCGCCAGTTCGCGCTGGGTCGCGTAGCTGGAATAGTTACCCTCGTAGAGCGTCACCGTGCCGCCCTCCACCTCCACGATCCGCGCGACCGTATCGTCGAGCAGATAGCGGTCGTGCGAGACGAGGACGACCGCGCCGGGGAAGGCGCGCAACACCTCCTCTAATCGTTCTTTCCCGGCCAGATCGAGATGATTGTCCGGCTCATCGAGCAGCAGCAGATCGGGCTGCGCGATCAGGCAGCGCGCCAGCCCGACGAGCTTGCGCTGCCCACCACTGAATACCGCCAGCGGCCGGTCATGCAGGTCAGCCGGCAGCCCCAGGCGCTCCAGGTAGCCGCGTACCTCATTCCGCAGGCGCGGCCCGCCCAGTTCTTCATACCGTTCCAGCGCGGCGGCCTGCCGGACCAGCAGCGCATCGAAGGCGTCCAGGTCGTCGAGCAGCGCCGGTTCAGCCAGCGCCGTCTCGATCGCAGCGAGCTCGCCTTCCAGCGCCAGCACCCCCGGCTGGCCCTGCAACACCTCGGCCACCACTGTGGGCAAGCCATCGCCCGCGTATTCCTGCGGGAGATAAGCCACGGTGACGTCGCGCCGGATGGTGCGCTCACCGCTGGCGGGCGGCTCGACGCCCGCCAGCATTTTCAGCAGGCTTGACTTGCCCGCGCCATTCGGCCCGACCAGGCCAACGCGCTCGCCATCATGCAGGCTCAGGTCAACGTTCGCGAAAATCTGGCGCGTGCCATAACTCAAACTAGCCCTATCCAGCCGCGCGATCAGCATGACGCCTCCTCGATCTTCGCCAGTGGTGGGCCAAGTATGCGCCAGCGGAGTACGCAAAAACGCCGTGGCCCAACCGACTGGCCCACGACGTTTTCGATCTCATTCCGCTGCAACTGGTGTGCTGTCGCGGTGGGACGTGCGCCTTAGCGCCTGAATCGCCCCTCCCTGCCAGCGCACCGCAACGCCACCGAAAAATGGGCGCAGTACGGCAAGGAGAGGCCCGCGATAAACCCTTTGTAGCTCTGCCCGTCTCGCTTGTAGAGCGTGCTGAACCGCCAGTTCATCGCCGCGTCACGTTTCGCTGCACACACCGCGCGGCAGCCATGCGCCACCGCACCGGGCCATTCTACCTCATCCAGCACGCAGGAGTACACCGATCGTTGGTACAGAACGAGGCAGGCAGACAAGCAATAGGCTTGCCTCAGCGTCGTGCCTGGTCGCGGGCGCGGTGCCGCTGAGGTGACCCCGGATTGGAATCCAGGGCTAAATGGCTGCGGCCACGAAGTTCCCCTTCGGGGACTGGGTTCGTTGTGATGCCGGGGCTGGCTGCCGATGCAGCGATTGACCCACCTCAGTCCCGGAGGGACTTCGTGGCGGCGCAGCCGCCCTTAGCGCCGAATGTATTCGGCGGCTGCCATCAGCGCCACCGCGTCCGCAACCAGCCACTGCGCTGGCCCGACCCCACTGCCCGCCTGCCCGCCTGCCCGCCTCGCGCCGCTCTTGGCGCGCTACTGGCCGTCTGCTATACTCATCGCTGGCGCGCGTGTGGTCGCGCCATTGTTCATGTTTTCCTTTCTGCCCGGCGGCGGGGCGGTGTCGCGCAACACCGTGACGTACGCGGGGCAAACCCATGGGAAGGAGGAGGTTACGCTTGCGCCAGTATGAGCTGCTGACCATTTTCGCACCCCAGCTCGGTGAGGAAGACCTCACCAACACCATCGAGCAGGTCACTGGCTACGTGACCAACAACGGCGGCACGATCAGCGAGACGCTCAAGGACAGCCCGTGGGGGCGCCGGCGGCTCGCCTATCCTATCCGCTACAACAGCCAGGATGTGCGCGACGGTTTCTACGTGCTCTATCACTTCGATGCCGAACCGACGAGTATTGACACGGTGGACCGGGCGCTCCGGCTCAACGATCGCGTCTTGCGCCACCTGATTGTCAAACTCGGCGGGGAGGAGTAGCGTAAGGTTGTGACCGCGCCGCCCGCCACGGCGTTGTTAGCAATGGACCCGCCAGTCGGCAATTTCGCGGATGAACAGTGGGTTGGTACGTAAGCGTGGAGTAGTACAGTAAGGAGGTTCATCATGGCGCGCGGACTGAACAAGGTCCAGATCATTGGCAATCTCGGCGCGGATCCCGAAATGCGCTACACCCCCTCCGGCAGCGCGGTCACGAATTTTCGCGTGGCGGTCAGCCGCCGTGGGCGGGGCCAGGACGGTAACCCGACCGACGAGACTGAGTGGTTCCGGATCGTGGCCTGGGATACCGCGAACTACAAGCTGGCGGAGATTTGCAACGAATATCTCCGCAAGGGCAGCAAGGTCTATGTCGAAGGCCGGCTGCAATCGCGCAAGTACACCGACCGTGATGGTGTCGAGCGCACCTCGGTGGAGATTGTCGCCAACGAGATGCTGATGCTCGATAGCCGCGCCGACGCGCAGGGCATGGGTGGCGCCATCCACGAGAACGGTCCGGACGAGCGCAGCGCCCCACGCGCGGCCAGCCCGGCCGGCGGGCGGCAGCAACAGCGGCCGTCGCGCCAGAATGATGAGTATGACGATAGCGACCTGGACGACGTGCCGTTCTAACGGGTCGCGGGTCTGAAGGTCGCAGGTCACAGGTCTCTCGCTATCAGCATGGTGGTTGTTGGTGAACGCTGCCTCGCCGCAAGTGACCTGTGACTTGCGAACCTGCGACCATTCGAAGGAGCATTACCGCATGGTTGACGAACAGCGGACCCAGCCACACGATGCGCCGGCCAGCGGGCCGGGCGGCCATGATCGACCGGCCGGCCGGCCTGGTCGCGGTGATCGTGGCGAGCGCCCTGGTGGCGACGATCGCCCCGGTGGCCGCCCCCGCCGCTTCGGTGGTGGCGGTGGTGGCGGTCGCTATTTCCAGCGCCGTAAGGTCTGCCAATTCTGCGTGGACAAGATTGACGAAGTTGACTACAAGGATTTGCCACGGTTGCGGCGGATGATCTCCGATCGCGCGAAGATCGAGCCGCGTCGTAAGACGGGCACCTGCGCGAAGCACCAGCGGTCGCTGACAGTTGCGATCAAGCGCGCCCGCCATGTGGCGCTCTTGCCCTTTACGTCGAGTCAGGGCCGGTAGTTATGGCGATGACCGGGCGTCGCCCGCCAACCGGCGTGGTGGCGCCCGGTTCAGGTCGCCCGGCAGCCAGACGATAAAACGAGTACATGTAACTGAAGGAGCAGTATAACTGGTGTTCGATCGGTTGCGGCCTAACCGCAAGCGTGATCCGCTCCTCCCAGCACGACACGTTTCGCGTCGTGAGCGCGAACTCCAGCAGCGCCGCATCCTCGTCACGGTGATGATCGCGCTGACCACCATCGTGGTCGTTCTTCTGGTTGGCGGCGCGACCTATGAGTTCATCGTCCGGCCGCGCCAGACGCTCGCGACCGTGAACGGTAGTGGGATTTCACGCGGCGATTACTGGAAGATGCGGAAATACTCGCTCGTCAATCAGATTCAACAGTACACCTACTTCGCCGCGCAAAACCCGCAGTACCAAAGTTATATTCAGCAACTTCAGCAAGACCTGCAAACGGTGAAGACATCCCCGGTTGATGAGACCACCCTGGATGGGATGGTTGATGACCTCGTTACCCAGCAGAAACTCAATGTGCTCGGCCTGGCCGTCACCGACCAGGACGTACAAAACTACTTGCAAGAATCGTTCGCGCCGGTGCCGATTAATACCCCAACGCCATCGCCGCCGGTCAATCCGACCGCCGCCGTCTGGGCCACCGAGACAGCCACCGCCAGCGCGCCGACGCCGACTGTGCCGCGCGCGACTCCTGGCACGCCTGGCGCGACCCCCGGTACCCCGGCAACGCCCGCAACGCCGGCGACACCCGCTACCCCTGGCACACCGGCGGCCACGCCGACCACGCCGGCCTCGGCTACACCGAACCGCGAACAGGCGCTGGCAACCGCTACAGTGGCCTATGGTCAGTACAGCAAGAGCCTGAGTGACCTGGCCGGCATGAGCCGCGACGACTACATTCGTCTCGTTGTTCGCCCGGCGATCGCCAAGCAAAAGGCGACCGATAAGCTTGCCGGTGAGATTCAACCGGTGCAGCCGCAGATTCACGCCGAACACATTCTGCTGGCGACGGAGGACGGCGCGAAGCAAGCGCGCGAGGAGATTACGAGCGGCAAGAAGTCGTTCGAGACCGTGGCGAAAGAGGAAAGCACCGATACGACGACCGCGCCGAATGGCGGCGACCTCGGCTGGTTCCCGCGCGGCGTGATGGTCAAGGAATTCGAGGACGCCGCGTTCAACCTCCAGCCCGGCGACATCAGCCAGCCAGTGCATTCGAAGTTTGGCTGGCACATCATCAAGGTGCTGGAGAAGGACGATAATCGCCCGCTGACGATTCAGATGCTGCAAAATCTGAAAGATGGCGCGTTCCAGAAGTGGCTGGACGACCAGAAGGCGGCATCGAAGATTACCACCACCCTGCCGGCAACGCCGACGCCCGCGCCTTCGCCGTTCGAGGCGCCACCTGGCGCGCCGCCAACCCCCGTGCCAACACCGCTGCCCACGCCCAACGCGACGCCGGGCACACCACCGCCTGCCGGCACCCCGACCACGGCGCCATAGAGGCGGGCAGGTAATGGATTCTCGTCGGCGCCGCGTCTGATTGCGGGCGCGGCGCCGACGAGGAGTACCCCAGATTGCAATCCTGGCCTAGGGGCTGCGGCCACAAAGTTCCCCTCCAGGGACTGGGTTCAGGGCAACGCCGGGGCAGACTGATCGCTAGCGGAGTTGACCAGCCCAAGTCCCCCGCAGGGGACTTCGTGGCCGCAGGCCATTTAGCGCCGAATGAATTCGGCGCAACCCCTCATCGGCACGGCGCCCACCTACCAGCACCGTGCCAACCCAAACCTACTGCCCGACTATGCATTGATTGGCTATTCGCCATCACCCAGGCTATCCTTAAGCGACCAGGGCGGCGGTGCGCCGCCAGACCGACGCTGAAAGGAGCAGAGCAATGTCCTTCTTCGGGTTGGGACCGGTCGAACTGCTCCTGATCGCTGTAGTCGCCGGACTGATTTTCGGCGTGGGCCGAATGCCGGAGATCGCCGGCGCGCTGGGCAAGTCCATGCGCGAGTTCAAGACCAGCGTCAACGACGCGCCACCCGCGCCACCTACATCACCCGCCACCGCGCCCCACGAGGACGTTGAACTACGTCGCGAAGAAGTGTAGCGACCTGCCACGCACTGCCGCACACGACCGCACGGCAAGCAGCGCGGCGGGCCAGCGAGGAGAAACAAGAGGAACCGAAGAGGAAAGTTGAGTGAACTGAGGTAATGTGTGGTAGTTGACCCGCCGCGCGTCGCCCTGGTGTGTCTATTGCTAGACGAAAGTACTGTACCACAGCCAGTACGTTTGTATCAATGTTCCGGTATCATCGAACCGAGCCGTGAGTACGGGAGTGCGGGAGCAGGTTGCGGTCAGCACATCCCGATCTGCTGACACCATGCCAAAATCAAACAACTCATGACTCATGCACTCACGACTATTCCCTGTAACGAAGGGATTGCCAAACGAACAGATGTTCTGCATAATAGAGTCGTAGACGCGCTCCGTGAGACTGGACGAGTCCGCATTGTCGAAGACATGAGCGGTACAGTGGCCGGCCTGCGGGCTACGACTGGCGGGATGCGATGCTCCGGTTGACGGCAGAACAGGTACTCGCGCTCGCGCCCGATGGCGCGGCGGCGGCGGCTGGCCGGAAACTTGGCGCCGCCACGCCGTGGCGCGACCTCGGCTGCAATGACGCGGCGCTCTGGGGTGAGTGCCAGGGCAGCGCGCTCTACCAGGTGCGCGTTGACCTGGCCGATCTGGCCGTCAAATGCAGTTGCCCAAGCCGCAAAGTGCCCTGCAAGCATAGTCTCGGCTTGCTGCTGCTGGCGGCGACGACGCCCGGCGCGTTCGCTGGCAGCGAACCGCCAGAGTGGGTCAGTGACTGGCTGGCGCGCCGCGCCAGCAACGCCGCCCGGCGCGAAGCCGCGCCGGCAAAGTCCGCGCCGGACGCCCAGGTCGCGAAGCCGGCTGCGAAAGCACGGCAAGCCGACCGCCGGCTCGCGCGCGTCACGGCGGGCCTTGACGCGCTCGACCTCTGGCTGCACGACCTCCTCCGTACGGGCCTCGCCAGTGTCGAGATGCAGCCCGCGTCCTTCTGGGAACAACAGGCGGCGCGGCTGGTGGATGCCCAGGCGCCGGGCGTGGCGGCGCGCGTGCGCCAGCTCGCCACCATTCCCAATTCAGCCCCCGACTGGCCTGCCCGGCTCCTCGACCGGCTGGGACGGCTCGCGCTCCTCCTCGCCGCCTTTCGCCAGCTCGATGACTTGCCGGCAGACCTGCGCGAAGACGTGCGCGGTGCGATCGGCTGGACGCTGAACCAGGAGGAGGTCATCGCGCGCGGCGAAACGGTGACAGGCGAGTGGCTTGTGCTCGGCCAGCGCGTCACAGAAGAAGACCGGCTGCGCGCCCAGCGCACCTGGCTCGCCAGCGCCCATGATGGCCGGCCCGCGCTCATCATGCAATACGCGATCGGCAGCGCGCCCTTCCCGAATATGCTCCTCCCTGGCACCCGCCTGTCCGCCGACCTGACCTACTGGCCGGGCGCAGCGCCGCAACGGGCGCTGGTGCGGCAGCGCCACGGCGGCCCCGAGCCAATCAAGGCGCCGCTGCCCGGTGCGCCGAACCTGGCCGCGCTGCTGGATCAGGTGGCGGCGGCCACCGCGCGCCAGCCCTGGCTCGATCGGTTCCTGGGCGTGCTGAACGCTGTCTTGCCCGCGCGCACCGAGTCGGGCTGGTTCGTCCACGATCACACGGGAAATGTGCTGCCGCTGGCGGCCGGCGACCACTGGCGGCTGCTGGCGCTCTCCGGCGGCCAGCCGGTGGACCTGGCGGCCGAATGGGACGGTGAGACGCTGGCGCCGCTCGGCGTGCTGGCGGACAGCGCCTACTTCCCGCTCACGGAGGCAGGCTGATGGACGCGCTGCTGAACGCCGCGCTCGCTGGCACGGCGCATGGCGGCCAGGCGCCGGTTGCCGTCGGTACACCGCTCGACCGCCTGCTGGCCCAGCTGCCGGCGGATGATCCTGAGCAGCGCATCCTGCTGGCGGCGGGCACGCGGGCGGTCTACCAGCAGGCCGGTCAGCAACCCCGTCCGGGCGGCACGCTAGTCGCACCCGCGCCCGCCGAAACACAGCCGCCATGCACACCACGCGCCGCCCGTCTGCTGGACGGCCTGTTGCACGGCCAGCAGGCTGACGTACTGCCCGAAGCGCTCGGGTTGCTGCGTCAAGCCGGGCAACGGCTGCCCGCCGAACTCCTACCAGCGGCGCTGG
Source organism: Thermomicrobiales bacterium (assembly GCA_035763465.1). GTDB lineage: Bacteria > Chloroflexota > Chloroflexia > Thermomicrobiales > CADCWN01 > DASUBC01. The sequence goes on along the minus strand of DASUBC010000318.1, from coordinate 2,277 downwards.
CGGCTGGAACACGCACCACGGCATTGCGCGACGAGCTGCGCGTTGCTCTCGGCGCGCGGGGACGCTGGTTAGCCACGTTCAATACTGAATGGCGCTGGGCAGCAGGTATACCGCCCAGCGAGACTGTGACGATGGCCGCTATCTGGGAGGAAGGCTCATCAGCGCAACGGCTGGCAGCGCTGCGCCAGGTGCGCCAGGACGACCCGGCCCTGGCGCGCGAGTGGCTGGTCGCGGTCTGGAAGCAGGAGAAGGCCGACTTTCGCGCCGACGCGCTTCAGGCGCTGGCGCGTGGCCTCTCGCTCGACGACGAGGCGTTTCTCGAAGCGGCGCTCGACGACCGCAGCCAGGGCGTCCGCGCGCAGGCGGCGCGGCTGCTGGCGGGCCTGCCTGGTTCGGCGCTGGCGGTGCGGATGCGGGACCGCGCTGGCGCACTGCTAATCTTTACGCCTGGTCCCAGCGCTGGTGGCCGCTTGCGCGGTCTGATGCGCGCCGTCACCGGCCGTGGCGCCGGTGGTCGCCTCGACGCCAATCCGCCGGAGACGCTTGACCCAGCCTGGCAGCGCGACGGCATCGTGGCAAAACCGCCGCCTGGCCTGGGCGAGCGCGCCTGGTGGCTGACCCAACTGCTGGCCGTCGTGCCGCCAGCGCACTGGTCGGCGCAATTTGCCGCCTCGCCGCCCGATCTCATCGCCGCCACCGGCCAGAGCGAATGGCAGTGGACGCTGCTGGAGGGCTGGGCGCGGGCAGCCGTTCAGGCTGCTGATAGTGCTTGGGCCGCCGCTCTCTGGTCATTCTGGCATGACGCGAAGGCCACCGACGCCTACTATCGCAACACGGCCGCGAGCGTCTTACACGACTTACTGGCCTGCCTGCCACCGGAGGACGCCAGCCGAGCCGTCGAGCAGACGCTGACCGACGCCGGCCTCACCAACCCGCACTGGCGCGATGCGCTCGCCGGCCTGCCCACGCCCTGGACCCGCACGTTCAGCGAACGCTACCTGGCGCTGCTGGATGAGCATATCCGCAAGGCGGGCGGGCAGTATAGCGCCAGCACGAGCACGCTGCTGGCGAGCCTGTCAATCGCGGCCACGGCACTGGCGCCGGTGGTCTTGCCGCAAGCGCGTACTCGCCGGCCCTTGCCCGAGGACGGCACGGCGAACTGGCAGCTGCTCACCTGGCGTCAGCGCCTCGATCAGTTCACCGCGACTATCCAGCTTCGCCAGCAATTGCGAGAGGAGATCAGACCATGAGTGTCCCTCCAGCGCCGGATGGCGCCACCCAGGTGCTGCGCCTGCACGCCGAGCAGCAGTTCGCCGAAGAACTGGCCGAACTGGCGCGAGCCGATGACCGCCAGCGCCCGCCGAACTGGCGGCTCTCGCCCTGGGCCGTGCGGACCTACCTGCTCGGCGGCAAGCTGTCGAATGGGTTCCAGATCAGCCCCAAGTACATCGGCAACGCCCGCCTGATGGAGATCGCCGTCGCGACCCTGGCGACCGACCGCGCGCTTTTGCTCTACGGCATACCTGGCACGGCCAAGAGCTGGGTAAGTGAACATCTCGCCGCCGCTATCTCGGGCGACTCCACCCTGCTCATCCAGGGCACGGCCGGCACGGACGAGAGCGCCATTCGCTATGGCTGGAACTACGCCCGCTTGCTCACCGAAGGGCCATCGGCCGCCGCGCTGGTCGTCAGCCCGATGCTGCGCGCGATGGAGGCGGGGCAGATCGCCCGCATCGAGGAACTGACGCGCATTGCGTCCGAAGTGCAGGATACGCTGATCACCATCCTCTCGGAGAAGACGCTGCCCGTGCCGGAACTGAACACGCATATCCAGGCACGCAAAGGCTTCAATGTCATCGCCACCGCAAACAACCGCGACAAGGGCGTGAACGAACTCTCCAGCGCGCTGACCCGGCGCTTCAACACCGTGGTGCTGCCGACACCCGCCACGGTGGATGAGGAAGTAGACATTGTGGACCGCCGCGTCGCGCAACTCGGCCGCGCGCTCGAACTGCCGGCCGAGAAGCCGGCGCTGGACGAAATCCGCCGTGTCGTGACGATTTTCCGCGAGCTGCGCGACGGCCTCACCGCCGACGGCAAGACCAAACTCAAGTCGCCGACCAGCACCCTCTCCACCGCCGAGGCGATCTCGGTCGTCACCGGCGGCCTCGCCTCCGCCGCCTACTATGGCGACGGCGTCCTGCGCGCCTCCGACCTTGCCGCCAGCCTGACGGGCGCGATCGTCAAAGACCCGGTGCAGGACCGCGTCGTCTGGCT